>JBDOMQ010000271.1:0-7066 GCA_039831725.1 Pirellulales bacterium | reverse complement strand
CCTTGACTGGTCTGCCATGCTCCCAGATAGGTGGCGTCTTGATCGTCCTGAACAATACCAGAGAGTCGCTTCGCAAGCCCCGCTGGATCAATACCTGTGGGTGGCCCACCTGACGTTGCCAGCGGCATAGCATCATCAGGTATTTCGAGCGGTGCCATAGGTGTTTCGCGAAAAGCTTTTCCCGGGACGCGTAAGAGGTCAGCTAATTCTGCCCAGTGGTTTTTGTAAACACTACGAGGTGTCTGACCGTGGCGGATTGCGACACTGGCTGCTTTGCCCACGACTTCTCCCATCATGCCGCATGTCTGCATCACACGTGTTGTACCAAGCGCTCTATGCGTGACAGAGATACAACGTCCCGCCAAGAAAAGGTTGTCAATCGTTCGGGAATATAAGCAACGATATGGAATTGGATACCCATACGAGCGGTCAACACGTCTGTCATGGACGGCAATTGAAATGAAGGGATTGTCAGGGAATTTTTTAGCGTATTGTTCTTTAGGATAATGAAGATCGATTGACCATGTAGAGGGCACACATCCATCGGAAAATTCACGTTTTGATACGATGTCGTCCTGCGTCAGGACAACATCACCAAGAACCCGACGACTCTCACGTGGCCCGCCAATGTAAGCTATCCATGTCAGTTTGGCGTTTGTATGGTCTTGTGCACCGCCACCATTTTTCATTGCCTGAAACGCACCAAACACGGCTCGCAGATTCCAGTCGCGGATTCCCTCGGCGTCGTGTAAAGGATCCTTGTCAAAGCCACTTTCCCAAAACCATTGCCCATGGTGATCTCGTGGATAGGGGAAGTCGTCCATTGTGAGTGGCAGTGCCCAAGGAGTTTCAGGAAAATCTTGCTGTTCTGTGGTATCAGCCCAGGCCCACATGTTACTCATGCCCATTCGACCGTTCGGTTCCATGACAGTTTCAGCGCCCGCTTTGAACGCAATAGTTGCGTGTCCGGTTGCGTCACAGAAAAGCTTGCCTGTGAATAGATGGACCTGATTGGTTCGCGTGTCAAAAGCAGTTACGTCTTTGATGTGCGTTTGACTATGGTTTGTCCCAACACTAAAAGCATGCATGTTCAAGAAAAGATCAATACGATCTTCGGCGCGAACGATGGCTTCTTTTTTTGCGTCACCAAACTCTTCGTAGGTCCCGGGGCTTTTCTTGGCGTTGTCACGAAATTCTTCAACAATTTCACCAATGCGAGGGTACTTACCCCGGCGAATAAGTCCTTTGGCCCAGACACGCACCTCGCTTGAGCCATTGCCGCCAAGGACGGGACGGTTTTGAATCAGTGCAACCTGTAGTCCCATGCGGGCGGCTGATATGCTTGCGGCAGTCCCTGCGTACCCACCACCAATAACAACCAGATCGTAGGGTCCATGTGAAACTGGTGACTCCGATACCCTAAGCATTTCTTTTCGCCATCCCGGTTCATTCGGTGGCGAAAGTTTCTGAGTCGTCAGCGCAATACAATCACAACGGCCGTCAAAACCCGTTGCGTCAATTATGCGAATGGAGTTCGCCCCTTTTACGGTTTGGACAGTACCTCCATATTGCCAATGCCATTCAGCACCCTCGGTCCCAAAGTGTGTTGCAAGTATGTGGTCATTGAAGGACACGTGGAATTTCCCAGGTGTTCCCGGGGCGGCCCATCGAGCCACCCAGTCTTTGGTGCGTACCCAGACGTGATATGTGCCGGCTGACTCGACATCAAATGTCGTCGAAGCATCGGCGACTGGTGTACCTAGTCCATGCGCGAGAAGGTAAGGCGATCCCATTTCTTCAATGAACTGTGTGTCAAGTTTCCAGCCGCCATGGCTTTCAAAGCTTTCTGCTTCGAAAACCATGGTTGTTGGATTGCCATTTACGGTAGTGGCAATGACAAAGTACATCGACAAGATAAGACAACTGCGGAGAGGCATTTGCATGAGAATCACTTGCTGCGGAGGTGGGACTTTTTCCTTAGGAAGTTCTGCCGCATTGTAAGGTATTTCTCTTATTTTCTTTGCAGCATATCTCCTGGAATTGGATGTCCCCAAAAAGCCTTTTATGACAGTAAATAAGGAGAATAGTCGCTTGTCTTTTTAAATTCAGTAGAAGTCAACTGATGAAGGAAACATGTCACAGGGTTGATGGAGTTCGTGGAAGAATTGTAAGATTTTGGTAATTATCACATTAAGCAAATACAGATATGTATTCCTTTTATTGAAGAAGATTTGAGGTAATTGCATGGTTCAAAAGTCCAAAGACAGCACGCTGCAAGGCTTCACTCTCATTGAGTTATTGGTTGTGATCGCAATTATTGGTGTTTTGGTTGGCCTTCTCCTCCCGGCGGTGCAGCAGGCACGGGAAGCCGCTCGCCGCAGTGCATGTGTTAATAATATGAAACAAGTGGGGCTGGCAGCCCATAATTATCTATCGACACATCAGGTATTTCCGCCAGGGATGGTTCAGCCTGATCCGTCGGTAAGCAGTTGGAGGAATTGGGAAAATGCGAGTGCTTTCTACTTATTGCTGCCGTTGATGGAACAGATGGGTTTATATGATCAAATCAGTGCACAGCTTAAAGTTGATGCAGCAAATGCGGAACAAGAGTTGTACCGGCTCTCGAGACAGCCAGTGACGAATCTTATGTGTCCGAGTGATTTCACAGATTCGCCTGACGCCCCTGAGGGTGGTCGTTCGAACTATGGGCTTTCCACCGGAAGTACCATTTTTATTGGGGGTGCTGACGATTGTAAGTTTTGGTACTCCGGCAAGCAGTATCCGCGCGCCAATGGTTTCACGTCACGAAGCCGGGCGCTTCATACGTGTACGAATCCACAGGGAGGTCGGAATGAAGATTCCCCTCGTGGCACTGGGCAGCAGTGGGGAGAAGGATATGGGACTGAGAAGTTTACCGACGGTCTGTCGAATACTGTGATGGCAGGGGAAATGCTTGCGGGTAACGGTGCAGCGGCGTGGCGAGGTACCATCACAAAAGCGGTGTATCCGAGGAACTATGTGCGTGGTCAGACTGCAACGGCTGCCGATAGAAATTGGATTACTGAGGCAGAGTTGACTGCCTGGGGGCAGTCTGCGGAGGCCGCCACAGATTGGTATGGTCGCAATGGCACGTTTTGGGGATGGCCTGGGCATGGCAGTTCGCTGATCAATTGTGCTGCACCTCCAAACTGGCAGTATCCGTCAGGTGGCCAAGGAACTCCCGGAATGCCATTCGATGGTTGGACCGGTTTTTTTCCACCCCGCAGTCGCCATCCTGGGGGCGTGACAATTGCCAATGCAGACGCATCGGTTCAGTTTCTCAACGATGCGATTCAACTTCGCACGTGGCAACGTCTTGGAAATCGGCAGGATGGAGAAGTTATTCCAGACTGATCGAATCAATAGTCGTCACGTGAACATAGTTGGGTGAACTTTACAGCTGAGAAAGTGAAGAGCGTACGTATGACAATTTTGCGACTGTGTATTCCAAAACGGCAAAGACTTATCTGGGTTCTAGGAATCAGCCTCATTGCTATACAAGGCTGTGGATCGGCGTCCGTCCAAGATAAAGTACTTCGTGAAAATTCAACGGATCCAATTTCTATAGCTGCAGACTTACTCGAGTCATATGCCGCAGGGTTTCCAGTAGGAAGTGAAGCAGAAGGGTATGAAGAAATTATTAAGAGTGTGACTTCTGTTGACTCACAAAAAGGCGAGGAGCTGAAGAAGTTTCTTGATTCGATAGACCGAACGCGACGGGCTGATCGCAAAGAGGCAGAAAGGCTTCTTGAGCTGTTCAGGCCGGAACCTTGAGTGCACCATGGTTCAGAATTCATCAAAGAAAACATGAAGGTTGGTTTAAATAGTGAGGCTGTGCGTGTATTTTCCTTTGATCGAGATGGGCTTGTTGGCTTGATTCGTGGTGCCCTGTGATTGTCATGACGCTTACCATCGGTCTTGTGGCGATGGTTTATGCAACAGTGGGGCATGCTGGAGCAACTGGCTACATCGCGGTCATGACCTTGTTTGGTCTTTCAGCAGAGTCTATACGTCCTGTGGCGCTCATTTTGAATGTTGTTGTCGGTGTCATTGCGGCTGTCCAATTTGCGAGGGCAGGTTACCTTCGAACACAGCTCATTCTTCCGCTCATCTGTGGCAGTATTCCTGCAGCCCTGTTCGGCGGGTGGCTTGTGCCACCAGTTCCAGTCTTTGAGATGATTGTCGGATGTGTCCTTATTATATCTGCCGTCCGCATCGGATCCAGCAAGGACCAGCGGGGAGATTCAATGAATAGCCAGTCAGGCGCAGCGCGAGCAATACTCGTTATGGGAGGTGTGGCGCTTGGGCTTCTGTCGGGCTTGACCGGTGTAGGTGGTGGTGTATTTCTGACGCCGGCTCTTTTGGCGATGAGGGTTGCACCAGTGAAACAAGTTGCTGCAACGTCGGCCGTCTTCATTGTGGTCAATTCAATAGCAGGGCTTGTTGGATGGGTGTCCGCAGGAAATGCGATACCGAGTCTCGCGCCAGAGTTTCTTATTGCAGTTGGTGTCGGCGGGCTTGTTGGTTCTCGTCTTGGCGCATATTATTTCGCGCCACGAGTACTTCGGGTGTGTATCGCGTGCATGCTCGCTCTGGCAGGCGGGAAGTTATTAGTCCACGCTTTGTCTGGGTTTCAGAGCTGGTAACACACGCCTGATAAGGCCGATAACGATGAACGCGTGTATGCAAAAAAGAGCAGCCACAGCTATGTAAAGAATAACAGCAATTTGTGGTGGAGCATCGAAGCGGCTACGGCCAAGTAGTGTGACCACCGTTGCATATATCAGTAACAGTCCTAAGGCACGGCTTGCCAATAAAATCAAGCGACGCTGGATCGCGATTGAGAAACGAGCCTTGGTAGCACCCCATGCTAAGATCGGAAGCCATTGAAGAGCATGGATTACCACACCGTGGGGAAATTTGGGCACGCCTGCGTCACCATATTGAGCAGGTGGTAGCCCGTGTTGCATGCGGATGTCTCCGTTGATGTTGATGACGATTCCAAGAAGGCATGAGATAGTTAAGAAAACGAGGCCATATTGAGTGGCGATCATCATTGGTGGTGGCTTTGATAGCGGCTCCGTAAAGGATCGTATAGTCATCATAAGAATGACCCCAGTGACCCATAAGATGAGCAGGCCCATCAAATTATAAATGACGGAATCAGTCGTTGTGGAACGATTGAAATGGCTTGGAACTCCTCGCCATTGCTGCAGATCAATCAGCCCAACTTCGATAAGCAATGCTAAGGCGGCAGTATAACTCAGGAAATAATCATAGTGCCGCTGCGAAAGGCTGGTCCAGACCCAGCCCATTGAGATACTCGTGAGTCCGGCAGATATTCCAAAGAGGATTGGCTTTCGCCAACTCACGTCACCCTCCCATGGACCGCCGTAAACCAAATAGATGCCTGTATGAATAATTCCACTGGCAACCAAGAGCAGGCCTGAGTACACGAGCGGCTTGGCCCGCTTGCTGTGTAACCACGCTGTATTCGGTTGGTGGATAGCGTGGCTCAATAGATCGTCTCTAGGCAGCTGTTGTTTTTGGAACTTAGTTGCACCGATTGTTTGGATCAAATGTGATCCACGATTTACAACCACCGTAGGCATCGTCCCATGGAATGCAGATGGTCGGTACTACGGGCTCCGCGGTAACAACAAGCACATGAAGTTTCTTGTTCCAGCGATGAAACCGTTCGTTAACAATGTCATCCGACCAG
The DNA here is from genome assembly GCA_039831725.1 of Pirellulales bacterium. Classification (GTDB taxonomy): domain Bacteria; phylum Planctomycetota; class Planctomycetia; order Pirellulales; family UBA1268; genus UBA1268. The sequence goes on along the minus strand of JBDOMQ010000271.1, from coordinate 1,305 downwards.
ACGTGACGAGCACGCAGTCCGGCGAGTTGATCGGGTTCGTGGACTGTAAATGAGTCGGTAACGTGTATTCTGTGCCGAAATTCGACAGCTCCCTTTGCAGGTCGATCCTCATCAATCGTCATGAGCAAATCATGCGCAGACGGGATAAGATGATCTTTCGATTGATGAACAAAAGTTGGGAAAAGATAGAAGTCGTCTGCCAGGATTTGAAAGCTTCCACCAGGCTCAACAATGCCACCTTTACGCAAGATCACATCCTGTCGGCCAGTTGTGATCGCACGACATATGACTGCCCACTCCTTAAACGCAGTGGAGGGCATGGACTCTTGTTGTTCAAATTCGGGGTTTGTCACTTACGGATATAGATGCCATCAGCTTGCAACTGAATGATAGGTAGGGCAAGTTTTGCATTAAAACTGGCAATACCACGAATAACAACTACCTCACCGTCTTTGACGCCGAACAAATCACGCGCATCAATTGGCAGTTCCTTGTTGTCAGTGCCGACAAACTGGACTGCAACCATCGGTGCTTGGGCAAGTCGTTTTTTACAAAACGGACAGTCGTCCGCATTATGGCCCGGTTGACTAGCGTGGTCATCCGGGAGTTGCAACATCGCGAAGGAAGCCTTTCCCTTAACGAAGGGATCCATCCCTTTTGAGCCTGCGATCCGGCCGGCTATAACAATTTGTTTTGGACCCTTTGCAACTGCTGCTTTTGCAGCTGTAGGAGTGATAGCACCTGCCGGCTCCTTTTGCAAAAGCAGGTTCGCACGGACCTCCCTGACGTCAATACTCGCTGCCGTCCCCACCCCGCAAAACGCTAATTGTACCCCGCCAACGGTAAGTACAACGACGGCAGATTTCAACAGATCAATGAGCCGAAAAGAATGCATTGGAATCCTCCTTGATGGAACCCTACAAAAATTAATTCACTCGTAATTTGATTGAAAAACCTTGATGGCTTAGTTGGAGTCTTGTTCCTCAGTGTCTTCTGCTGGTTTGTCAGTAGCTGCATCAGCTGGTTTGTCAGCGGGTTTGTCGGCGGGTTTGTCAGCAGGTTTGTCGGCAGGTTTGTCGGCAGGTTTGTCGGCAGGTTTGTCGGCAGGTTTGTCGGCAGGTTTGTCAGCGGGTTTCTTTTTGTCACCCTCTTTCTTTGCCGGCTTAGGTTCCTCTTCTTTTTGTTCTTTTTTCTTAGGCTCTTCGGTCGCCGATTCCTTTGACCCTGTCACAGCATCTTTGGCTTCAAGTAGCAAGCTCTCGAGTGTTTTTGTGGCTTTGTTAATTGCCGGACCAAAGTCACCGA
>JBDOMQ010000346.1:0-7156 GCA_039831725.1 Pirellulales bacterium | reverse complement strand
CACGATCTCTTTGTACGGTCAGCCATGCTTGATAACTCACGCCGGCTAGCAACGTGAAGAGTGGCGCTGCCAGGCCAACAGGCAACCACCAGAGGTGTTCTCGAGACGCCGGGCCAGCCGATGATAGGCCGTAATGAGATGAAAGGTTTTCAACAAAATGGACCAGCACCATCATGCCGATAGCCGCTGTTCGTAAAATATCAATGGACAGGAGACGCACGGGGTCAGTTTCCAGCGGTTGAGAGCAGGTCGACGAGTAGCAGTATGATTTCTGCCGTAAGTAAGAAAACAATCATCCAGATCAGGACATATTCTCGCTGAGCCAACGCATGTTCGCTCACGCGTTGCCCAGCTGTTTCATAGAGACGTAATATTGTGTCGATTTGTTCGCTGGCGAATTCCTCACGGTCAACCAGTCGAGAACGATCTCGGAGTCGTTCGCCAAGTTGGCCGGCGAGAGTCGGTGGATGCTCGGGTGCTAAATGGATGTGGGGCGAGAGTCGAGAAAGTCTTCCTGCCAGCGACATTGTTTGCTTGTATCGCTGAGCTAGAGCGGCAGCCGATTCTCGGCCTGGATCATAAAACGAAAATCCGTTTGGTATGTCATTTTCGTAGTGTTCCCAAGCCGAGGGAAGTTCCTGTTCAATCGCCCCGAGTTCAAATACCGTTGTTGTGAAATCTAAAACGGCATGTTCGGCCTTTTTGAAGTGCCGAGGTGCTGTGACTAATACCATTTGTGCTGGAGTCCAGATAACAAGCGTCCCATACAGTTCAAGAATAATTGGTCGGTCGTATGAATGACTCGATTTGATCCAGGCTAAGCATTCGTCGAGATGGCTTTCACTTGGCTCTTCGGTAGAAATTTTTAAAAATTCAATCACTTGTTTTTCAGAGATTGATGGGAAACGAACTTCCTCTATATGCCTTCCATTTGGGGTATTCTTGGATACATCTGCATCTCCTTTTGGTATGTCTTCTTGGGGATCATGTGAGGAGTTCGTCTTCATTTTTGTCCTAACTCGTGTTCTGTTGCCATCGTTGTGATCCAGCCTGCAGCATACTCAGCAGAATCTAGTACGCCATTTAATGTGGAGTCAAAAAGGTAATCACCAACTACGAGTAGGTGAGGACATGTGTCAGCATCAGGGCAATGTTTTGCATCAGACTTACGCTGTTGGAATCCGCCCGGCTGCGCACTTACTGCGCCGATCCAGCGATGTATTTTGGCTTCACGAAAAAGTTTTCTTGCCTCGTCGTTCTGGAATGGAAGAGAATTAATTGCCGCAGATGTAAGTTCCTTATCACTGTGTTCAGCCATCTTTTTGGCAGCAGTGCCTCCGAGTAACCAGCCGAGGACTCCATGCTGTACTTCTGGAATCCGCGATGACTCATCGTACAGGCAACAGCCATCGAAGGCATCAAGCATGCAATATGAATCGTGGAGCCATGATTTCCAGAAGGGCTTCTCGAAGAGGATTGTGATGCGAAGGTAATCGGCCGGATGGTCATGATGCGTAATGTGATTTTGCATTGCAGATGCGAGTTTGCGGTCAGGAAAGACCATTTTCTTCAGTGGTTCTATTGGGAGAGCCATGACAACTGCGTCAAAGTCCTCACTCTGACAGCCATCTTCTGTTTCCCAAGAGAGTTTGAGCGTATTTCGTACGCTCTTTTTGACGGTTGTTATTTTGGTATTCAATCGAATGGTTGCAGAGAGGCGACCGGCGAGAGCATGAACGAGAAGATCATTGCCCCCAGTAATAGCGTACAGCTGCATGTACGCCGGGTCATTCATGAGATAGTTGTCGAGCCCGTATCGATGGCTGGTCTGAGAAGGCTCTGCGGCAAGATCACTGTGGATATGCTGCTGGATATAGTTCTTTGTTTTATCTGAAAGGCGATGAAGCGATGTGCTAAACCGTTCCTCTTGAAGACTCGTATGCTCTGAGTTGAGGTTGAAGGTTGAGGTGCTGTCATAAAACTGCCGCGGCGAGACTTCTGTTTTCGCACGGTCGGTGAACCGAATGAATTCTCGCAGAGAATCCTCACCAAAACGGTCTTGCAAGCCCTCGATCGTTCCGAGGACGGTGTTTTCCTGGACGATTGCAGTGCCGCCCATCGACTGCGTTTGAAGCCCAAAGTGGTCAATGAGTTCTCGAAGTGGATCTTCATCGATTAAAGAATAATCGTAGAATTCTGCTGCACCAGCTTCGTACTGTAAGCCGTTGGCCGAAAACTGTTCAGTCAACAATTTTCCTCCAAGACGGCTACTCGATTCGAAGATGGAAATATTGAGAGGTGTAGAGCAGAGTTGCTCGAGGCGATAGGCAGTAAAGAGCCCGCCCGGCCCTCCACCAATAATTCCAATATTCCACCGTGGCATATTCATAATGGTGTCTAACGTCGTGGCACGGTAAAAAGTTGCGTTTAGACGAGTAGTAAAGCAGGCAGAAGAGACGAATTACTTTTCCGAACAATGCATTGAAACGAACTCTAGTCCATCGTGGCTAGCATAATCGCAGTACGGCATGCGTCTTTATAAGTATTCAGATCGAGCCATTCATTGGTTGTATGGATGTCATGCTGTCCGCAACCAAGAGTGACTGTTGGTATGCCATTGGCTGCCATCCAATTTGCGTCTAAACCACCATTTGAAATGTCATAGTATGGTGTGTGGCCAAGGATCTCGAGTGCTTTGTGTGCGGTCTTTACTGAGGGATCATTTTTGTTGAGCCGAAAAGATTCATAGTCAAGTCGTTTTGCGATTGAAACTTTTCCTTTACGACCACTGGACGATTTGACACATTTTACGGCCTTTTCAAACGCCTTTTCGATCGCTCGGACAATTCTGTTTCGAAACACAGTGTCATGTCCTCTTGCTTCAGCCCGGAGAGTGGCGAGCTCTGCAACAACGTTCGTGGCAGCACCGCTATGGAGCACCCCAATATTACTGGTCCCCCTCTTTGACCCTTTCTCAACTAAGCCGTGCCATCCGTCTTGGTGCAATGATGCGATGGCAAGTGACGCAATCGCAATTGCTGAAACACCTTGTTCCGGTGCAACACCGGCATGGCTTGGGATTCCCTCGATGGTGATATCGAGCCGCTCACCACCCGTCGCCCCAATCGTCAACTTGTCCACATCCCCCCCGTCAAAATTAAAGGCTAATTTTGGTTTGCCAAGGTCATTCGCCTTGACTGTACGAGCACCCCACAGGCCCACTTCTTCCTGTATTGCAAAAAAGAATGTAAGCGGTGGATGATCAAGTTTTTGCCGTAGGATTTCCAGTGCTGTTGAGAGCACGACGCCACAGCCAGAACGGTCATCAGCGCCAAGGCCAGTTGCTGGATTACCACTTTTGACAATGTTTCCACGAAGAACAGGTTTTGTTCCTTCGCAAACAGGTACGGTATCCATGTGCGCCATAAGAAGCCGTCGGGGTCCTCGTCGGGTGCCCGGGAATTTCACAATTAAGTTGCCGCAATTACCTTTAAGAGGCGTTTTTGTGTGCGCTCGATCAAATGAAATGGCATTTTTTGAGCAGCCGGCATCAAGTAACTTTTTCCGAATGACCTCAGCGACCATTTTTTCCTGTCCTGAAATCCCCGGAATGTTCAGGAGATCAAGAACGGTTTTTTGCGCCCGCGTCAAATCAATCTCAGGTATGTTTGTCTGGTCGTGTGCAGTAGATTGCGCAATACGTTTCGCTTTGGTACGAGAGTTTTTTTGAGTCACTGGACGAGAATGTTTTCTTTTTGTTGTTGTGGAGCGTGCCATGAAAATTTTTCTTGCGGGGATTATGCAGGGGTCGCACGTGTCGGCATGTGTGCATGATCAGTCTTATCGTGATTCATTGCACGACATTGTACAGGCCCACTGGCCAAAGGCAGAAATCTATGATCCATTCGCGAATCACACCGAATCGGTAGGGTATAGCAGTAGTCATGCACGGGACGTGTTTTGTCAGCATATACGAATGTGTCAACAGTTTGATGTGTTGATTGCGTATGTTCCCGAGGCATCAATGGGAACAGCAATTGAAATGTGGGAGGCGCATACAAACGCAAGATTTGTCATTACGATTACGCCACTTATCCATAATTGGGTGGTGCAGATCACCAGCAATATAGTTTATGAAAATGTATCGACATTCGTGCAATCGCTCCGGTCTGGTGATATCGACAAGTTGATAGAAAACCGACGCATTCCTTCTAGCTAGTTTGTGGTGAGAGTCGCCGGACTGAGTCAAGGTGCGAATGCCCCGTATGAATGCATGAGAGTCGTGATCACGAAAAGTGTACAGGCAGCAAGGCCGGCCGCAGCCCAGTCATCGGCCATGATGCCCAGACCTTCAGGAAGATTTTCAAGTTGTCGGCACGGAGGTGGTTTCGTGATGTCAAACAACCGGAAAAGCAGAAAGCCAAGGAGCATGATTACCCATGTTCGCTGTTGGGAAGGAACAATAAGAAGAACAAGTGGCATTGCGGCAAATTCATCAAGGATGATGGACGATGGGTCTTTCTGTCCTCCGAGTTGACGTGAAGCAATTGTGCAGACAGGAATACCAATACAGCACACCGTCAGCCAGAAGGCGCATTCAGTAAAGAAGGGGAGTTGAGCAAACGAAAGTGCTGCGATAACTGGTAGCGCAGCTGCGGATCCCCACGTTCCGGGTGCTGGACGGACTCTACCGATCCAAAAACAGGTCGCCAGCATTACAGCGGGATGACCCCAGGTGACAGGCTTGGTCACGTCAGACGGTTCGTTATTCACAGGGTGGTTCCTGTTAGCGGTCTAAGAAAATAGTATCATATAGGAAGTGTTCTTTCGGATGGAATGTTTCTGTTTTAAGCTTGTAGGTTTTTCCGTGTCCACTTCACAAAACCCTGACCCCCAACCATCTGCCGACTCTTCCATCGGCACGCTTAGTCTCGTTGAGTATCCACATCCGGCACTCTTTCGAAAGTCAAAGCCCCTTCTCCGTATTGACGAAGGAGTCCGTGACGCCGTCGAACAGATGTTCGATATCATGTACGAATCTCATGGTGTTGGGTTAGCTGCAAATCAAGTAGCGTTGCCGTATCGAATGTTTGTGGTCAATGCTACTGGCGATCCAGATTCGGGTGAAGAACTGGCTTTTCTGAATCCAATATTGTCTCGTCCGCGTGGTACAGCGGTACAAGAGGAGGGATGTCTTAGCCTTCCTGGACTGCGAGCTGATGTGCGACGGCCACAGCGAGTAGTAGTTGACGCTTGGGGTTTGGATGGTCAGCCGATACGCATCGATCTCGATGGTTTCCTGGCCCGTGTTGTTCAGCACGAATTCGATCATCTCGAAGGGCGTCTTTTTACTGACAGACTCCCTGATGCGGCAGGTCTTGAAGTGAAGCGGGATCTCGAATTGCTTGAAGAAATCTATCATGGGAAGCAGTCCCGCGGTGAGTTGCCCCCAGAAGATGCAATTATGGCGGAACTGGATCGGCTCGAAGATCAGCGTTGTAAGACATGAGTGCGCCAGATTCCACTCAAGGCTTGTCTGTTGTCGTTATGGGGACGGGGCCCTTTATCCTCCCATCCTTCGAGTCTCTTCTTGCATCAAGGCATCGCGTCGTTGCAGTTGTCACTCGTCCAGTTCGTGCTGCTCGTGGCAGACAAACGCCAGTAAACCCTATGCGTGAAGCTGCAGAAAAAGTTGGCTTTACTTTGCTTGACCCACCGGATGTAAACGCCGTGGATGTGCAAGATGCAATCAGGGCCTGTGGTGCGGACATTATGGTTGTTTGTGATTACGGCCAGATTCTTTCAGGAGATACTCTTCGTACGACTCGTCTGGGCGGCATAAATTTGCATGGTTCACTCCTTCCACGGCATCGTGGGGCTGCACCTGTGCAATGGGCTATTCTTTGCGGTGATAAACAAACAGGGGTGAGTGTTATTCACATGACACCAAGACTTGATGCAGGTTCTATTATCGCAACTCGCTCAACACTGATTGGAGAAAAAGAAACAGCCTCTGAATTAGAAGCACGTTTAGCGCAACTCGGAGTAGATGCTGTTTTAGAGTCGCTTGACAGTCTGCAACGAATTAAAGAAGCATCTGGCAACGATTCATGTTTCATACTTGGGCAGCCTCAAGATGAAGGAAAATCAACGCGGGCACCAAGAATTACAAAGCAAGACGGTGTTATCAATTGGGAGATGACCGCTATTGAAATCGATCGCCGCCGAAGAGCCTTTGAGCCATGGCCGCGAATGACAGCATTTGTTCCGCACCGGAACGTTTTTCGGAGGCTGGTATGCTTGGAAACGGAAGCCGTTGCAGGTCGATCAGATGACTCTTCAAATCCTCCAGGAGTAGTTGTTGAGATTCGCACAGATAGTTTGGTTGTTGCATGTGGTGAAGGTAGTCGACTGGCGATACAGCGAGTGATACCAGAAGGAAAACGAGCTATGTCAGCAGCCGATTTTATTCGTGGAAGTTCCCTGCGAGTAGGCTCTCAGTTGCCGGTTTCAGTTGCCCCTGGAGACACTCCGCAATCCTTAGGATAAGATCAGAATCATGTCCTCTACGAAACGCTTATTTATTGAGACCGTCGGCTGTCAGATGAATGTTCTCGACAGTGAGCTTGTCGTTGCTGCATTACGTCGTCAAGGGTGGGATATGACGGCTACGATGGCGGACGCTGATGCGATCTTCTTTAATACGTGTAGTGTTCGTCAGCATGCCGAAGACAAGATCTATTCAGCCCTTGGCCGGGTGCGTAAGCAAAAGCAAAAGGTTCCAAAGTTAATTGTTGGTGTTCTGGGATGCATGGCCCAAAAGGATCAGGAAATGATCCGCGCACGAGCGCCGTGGGTTGATCTTGTTGTTGGCCCCGGACAACTCCATCGAGTTCCCTACTTAGTGGATTTGATTCAGGCGGGAAACGGACCACAGCTTGAAGTCAGTCTGGATCGCAAATCAGGCAGTCGGCTCGAGGTTGTAGACAGCTTTGAGAGTTATGATCCAGATCGAGATGCAGCAATGCGGCCGACTCCGTTTCAGGCATTCGTTCGGACGCAGACAGGCTGTGACAAGTTCTGTGCTTTTTGTGTTGTGCCACGAGTGCGAGGGCCAGAGCAAGCCAGGCCACCACATGCCATTATTGCTGAAGCA
>JBDOMQ010000117.1:0-7164 GCA_039831725.1 Pirellulales bacterium | reverse complement strand
TCGCAGGCCAAGGCATGGATTTCGCTCCTCCTCCGGACTTTTCTCAGTGAGCATCTTGTCGGACCCTAGATCCAACGTCCGAACCACCATTGGCTTCCCATCGATTGCGTCAATAACTTTACTGTATGCGCGATAATGATCCTCTTCACTTGGCTCATGCTGACTCGTAAGGTAGAGAAATTCGGTACGATAAAGCCCGATACCGTCACTACCACGTCGCATGCACTGTTCAACTTCCTCAGGAAACTCAATGTTTCCTCGGATTTGTACTCTTACACCATCGACTGTCTCAGCCGGCAAGTCTCGCAAGTGCCCAAGGGACGCGGCAACCGTTTCGGCAACTTCAGCTTCGAGCCTGTATCGGGCAATGGTTTCTTCATCTGGCTGCAGAATAACTACGCCTTGATTACCATCAAGAATGACCGGTTCTCCACCAGAAACATCCGCCAAAAATGGACCAATACCAACAACAGCAGGTATCTCGAGTCCTTCTGCAACAATCGCGGTATGGCTCCCCGGCCCGCCAAGTTCTGTTGCAAAACCTTTGACAAAACGTCGATCCAGATTTGCTGTTTCACTTGGCGTCAGATTATGGGCCAGAATTACGACCGGTTCAGAAATCGATGCGAGTGTCTCCCTGCGCTGACCTAAAAGATTTCGCAGGAGGCTCTTTTCAATGTCATAGATATCGTGAGCCCGCTGCGCGATATGATTATCAAGTTTCTGAAAAACTTTGGCATATCGCCTAAGCGTCCGGCTTACCGCGTATTCTGGCCACCAATTGCGTTCACGGACTGCACTTGTCAACTCTTCCTGCAGTCGTTGATCATGAAGCATAGCCAGATGGGCATCGAAAATGGCGGCGTACTGCTCGCCAAGTTCCTCCCGAACTGCATCACGGTTTTTCTTGATCTCAGCTGTTGATTCAGCGATTGCATTCGACAGCCGTTGGAGCTCTGTATCAACAGCACTTCGAGCCACGAAACGCCTTGGAATCCGAAAGCCTTCGCTATCGAGAACAAGTGCCTCGCCAATTGTCACTCCTGACGAGACTGCAATACCTTGTAGTTTTAGCATGGGCGCCGGCGATCAAGGCGACATCCGTTTTGTAGGGAGATCGGTTAGCGACAGCTGTCGCTTTAGCCAACGATCAACATCCTACTTCCCGGGCGCCTCGCTTCGCGCGTCTCCTTTTTGTGGTTTATTTTGTGAGTGTCTATCTACCACCAGGCAGATAAACACCATTTAAGACAAAAAGCCTGTGTATACCGACATCTTGTCAACTGTTTGTATTCCTCTCGGCGACACCCTCGCAGGTTGCCGCCTTTATCCCAGCAGAATCGCTAGAAATCTGTTCTTCCTGTTTTGTATTATTCGTGTGCGTTCTTGTCTTTTCTTCACTCAGAGCAAACTTTTGCTCGAACAGGCTCCCGATGGCATCGAGTGCCTCAGAGGCATCTGGACCAGTTGCTTCAACAACTAGGTGTGTGCCTGCTTCAGCAGCAAGGGTCAACAGATCAAGGATACTTTTCCCATCGACCCGCTGAGCCTTTCCTACAAATTCGATACGCGATTCCCATCGCTGTGCTTCTCTCGCCACCAAATCAGCTGGCCGAGCATGGAGTCCCTGCTCATTCTCCACGACAACCTCGCGTGAATGAGTCTCGTGCATCGAATTTTCAGTCTGATCTATTGTCATTCTCTTTGCTGCCAACCTATGGCTTCATCCCTCTAACTCACCAAATACTACGAAGCAATGCTTTGAGCATCCGCGTCCTCAAGGAGTCGCCAGACTTCTTGAGGACCACCAGCCTCTTTCAACGTTTTACAGAAAGCTTCGTCTCGTAACTGTCTCGATATATTCTCCAAGGCTCGCAAGTGATCTCCAGGTCGATCTGGGGGTGAAACAAGGAGGAAAAACAGTTGCACCGGCTCTCCATCCAAACTTTCAAAATCAACGCCCTGCTCACTTATTGCAACAGTTCCAACAAGCCGGCTCACACTTGGATGTTTTGTATGAGGCACCGCGACTCCACGACCTATGCCTGTACTTCCGAGGTCTTCTCGCTTCATGATCGCCTTCACAATACTGTCCATTTCGCCTGCTGCAATTTTCTCAGCATCAACAAGCGACTGCGTCATCTCACGAATAACGCCCTCTTTCGAGTTTGCGGCCACACAAGGACGTATGGCATCGACTGAAACAAAATCTGAAAATTTCATAGTTGTTTTGTATCTACTCCGACGAGATTAACTTCTTCGGACTGTCTCAACATTTTTATGATCTCGCACTTTTTCTTTGTGCTTTCGCAATTGCTGCTCGAGTTTTTGCACTGCACCATCAACACTCCGCCAGAGGTTGGGCGCGGTCTCATGACTTACAAGCTCATGAAAATGCTCGGCTGATGCAATAATTTCAACTGCTGGAAGAGATGTATTCGCAAGATCAACAGTCACATCCAACGAGGTAATCCGATCAAAATATCTTTTTAGACGTGACACTTTTGCAGAAATTTTTGACTGCGAAGCAGCGCTAAGATGCCCGTGTCGAGCGGAAACGTTTATCTGCACGAATCAATCCTTTCTAACCAGTATCCATACTATTGCGAACTACATGTGAAGGCCCACAGAAACGGCGGACAATCTAACTATACAGATGCCAAGGCCGGTACAGGCGAGCAAACACTTCGACAAGCTGGATTTCCCGGCTTATCCTCCGATCCAAACCGGACATGTCGAGTCAGACACATTCTGATTTCACCGAAAATTTTCTCAAAATCCATCTTTGATCATAAACAAGCCGTGGAAGTGGAACAAACGCATGCCGTTTCTCCGGTTGAAAAAGAGGAATCCGGCCAACGTCACCCCTTGAGATGTCATGGAGTTCGTGGAGTGAGAATCCCTTGTTCATACCTCTTCCGCCACCAGCCAGCTCCCTCTACCAATTGTTTTTCACCCCAGTCAGCGCGATATCGTGCCATATCGGTTGGTGACTCGTCATAAAGTTCGCGCAACCACTGAATCGCATACCTGCGGAAGATGATATTTTCGTCCTCGAGCAAGCCAATGAGTGCAGGTGTTCTGGCCTCTTTGGCATCCGAAAGGAGTGATCGTGTAGCAAGACCTACAAGAATTTCTCCTTGCTCTGGACTGACATGATCCCGCAATGACTTCTTCAATGCAAATGCCTGCGTAGCCTCTGCTAAAGCAGGAGGAACCGACTCTCTCTCAAGTTGCTTCCACATTTCAGCAGATGGACCAGGGCCAGGTCGTGGTGGCGCAGCTAGTAATTCTACAAGTTGGTCGTACCAACCAAGAAGCGCAAGTGTTTCTGCAGCAATAATGCGGTTCTCAATTCGAGAGTCATCGGATAACTCGATGAGTGATTTCAGAAGTGGTTCGGGGCGTGTTATTGCGTCAGCAAGCGACTCACTCGCTGACTTATCCAGTCTCGAAAGTGATCTCGACGATACCGCCCACATAGGAAGGGAGTCCGTCGTACGACGACTTGCCTCCAGCGGACTGGTTTCCAACCATTCAAGAATTTCTTTAGGCTCTAGTTGGAATGTCTCAGGAATTCCACGAAGTGGTCTTGCAACCGGAAGCCCGCCCGACTGCGTCTGCTTCCACTCAACTGGTTTCTCCAAAGCACATAATCTCGCAATCTGACTCTGTCGGGTTTGCCTTGCTGCCAAAATATCATCAGGCGTTTTGGAAACGTCAATCGCAACACTGCCCAAGAGACCTGATAGGATAATTCCATTGAGACCACCGGCAGCGATACCGATTTGGGCCGTGTCATCTGCAGACCGAATCACAATACTGCCAGATAAAAGTTCGATCCGTGGCTTTTGGAGACTGTCGAGTTTGAAAATGGCGTGTGTCCGGGGTTTCATACGAACTGTAACTCCACCCACATCGAGGATAGGGCTGAGACCGGGCGGCACCTGAATCTCCTCATACGGTCCAAGTGCTGATTCAGTAGGCAAGGCCAACCAACCATCTAACTCACTTCGATCAGCTACTCGGTTTCTATGGAGAACAGCTCCCCGCCCGACATTCGCGTCAGTCTCCAAAAATCCAAGAATTGGTTCGTCGAGAACTACCACGGGCACATTGTTTCCTGGCGCGTCTATATTCGCAGTGGTTGTTGACGGCAGCGGCGGAGCAGTAGACGCTGAGGGCAGAGATGAACCAATCGCCATAGCTGTGCCCTGAGGCACCATCGCGTTGTTGACCATTGACGGATTTGTTGGTTCAGCCTCCAAGGAAGCAATGTCCATATCAACAGGGACTGACGAAACAGGAGGCTGGGCTGACGCAACCTCAGCTTCTTGAGGCTTTGACCCAATAGCAGTATCCAGCGATGATTTGCCCGATTCCTTTTCAGGCAATCCTCCTTCAGGAGAATCTGGTTCAAGAGTGGACTGCTTTTGGTTCTGAGCCGTTCTGGATTCCACATTGTTGTTTTCAAACGCGACTGCAGGCGGTATTTGTGGTTGGGCTGCCTGCTGCTGAACTTGGGTATCTCCAAATGTACGAAACAGTTGGACTCCAAAAGCGCTGATAAGAAGAATGAGCATCGCTATCGCCACCACAAGGGCAATTGGAGCAAAGAGCTGTTTTTTCCGTGGTGCATGTACAGTATGGGCTGTTTCTTCAGGATCAGAATTAAGGGCAAGAGTGTCAAGCTCGACTCGAAGAGCTTGTGCATTTTCCATGTCTGCGGCATGGCCTACCTGACCATTCAGCAAAGCAGCTTTTTTTGTTGTTAGCTCGACCAATTTTTGACTTTCGTCATCAGCAAGTTCTGCCACCAACTCATACTGCCCAAGCATTTCCGAAAGGATTTGATGGCACTCGGCGGCCTCACATAATTGAACATCAGACTCGATACAATTTGATTCAAAGGAACCGAGGTATTCTTCAGGCAGTGCATTATCAAGAAATTCAGCCATGCTATTGGCACTAGCGGCCAAGCCTGCAGCATCCACTCGCGGTGATGGCAGATCAAGATTTCCAAGCACTTGCTCTATACGCCGCTCAATTTCTTGAGCAGCAATGTGAGATAATACTTTTTCGTCCAGGTCCCGCTGGTCTTCTTCAGAGAGTACACGGTCTCGCCAAGCCAATAGGGTTCTAACAGTCAGTCGCATTGACCACGCCTCACATCGAAGAGCTAATGAGTAAGAAATCACCGCAGCATAACGCTGCACCGTAGGAGACCCGCTTCCAGTCACGCGCTCCTGGTACTTCAATATGTGTCTATTTCCAGCCAAATCCGTACAAAAAACTGCCCTGGTGCATGCACAGTCGAAATGCAGGCATTTTTTGCGTGCTTTCCGAACTTTTTAATGCTCAACACCGTAAATAATAAGACGCTTACGCTCCGTAAAACTCCCTTGGTTTCTACAATGAATGGGTTAGTGACTCGCTCAATTCGAGGTTCTGAGATGAACATATCTCATGAAAATTTGATCTCGCTGGAAAATGTGCGGCATTCTGCCCTGCTGCGACAGGCGTCTGGCTACATTGAGCTCGCAGAGTTCAACATGGCACCGGATCGAGAAGTTTCGAAACCGGCACAAAAACTTCTACGCACTGCTATCCAACTGCTTGACCGACTTTCTGTAACCGAGAAGTCAAATGGCAATGCCATCGCGTTACGAGCCGAGGCTCTTCGAGCACTTTGCCAGTTTTCAGATGCACTACCCTATTTCCAGCAAGCCGTTACCGACAATCCTAAGTCCATGACAAGCTGGTTGGGGTTTGGATGGTGTTTGAAGCGTTTGGGGCGACTCCCAGAGGCGATAAACGTGCTTACCCGAGGCATTGATCTTTGTGGTGATGACCCAATTCTTGCGTACAACCTTTCCTGCTACCACTCACTTGCCGGAAATGTTCCTGCTGCGATTGAATATTTAACTAAGGCGATTTCTTCCGACGATCGCTTCAGATCGCTTACAAGTTGCGAAAGTGACTTCGATCCGATTCGTAATGACCCGCGATTTGTAGCAGTGATTGGGCAACCGGTATAACCTGAATACAATCTGAAGGAAGAACAGTCGGCGGTCTCGTCCGCACTCGTTACGTTAATCATTCCGTTGGAAGAGATTTTGGTACTCATTGCCATGGTAAATCCGGCATTGCAGGAAGTCATCGCGATTCTTGGCCACCCGGCTGCCGGTAATCCTGCGCAGTTCCTTTTCGAAAGAGTTGTTGCACACGACTCGCTTGATTGGAGATTTCTGACGCTTGAGGTCATGCCAACCCGTCTTGCTGATGCACTCGCCGGTGTTTCTGCCTTAGGCTTTGGTGGATGCATGCTTGCTGGTCCTTTACGAGAGCCCGCTGTTGGCTTAATCACATCTGTGAGCCCAGCTGCCCAGTTCGCAGGAGGCTGCAACTTATTAGAAAGAAGCAAGGACGGGCAGCTTGTTGGTCATCTCACACTTGGTCGTGGCACACTTGACTCAATTCGCTTTCACGCAGATCCTTCAACAACACATTCACTTATTCTTGGAACGAATCTTCTCGCTCGTTCGCTCGCGCTTGAATTAACGCTCGCCGGTGCTCCCGGAATTACTATCGTAGACCCTTGGGATAACCAGGCATCCGAATTGGCGGAATCGATAAATTCGGTTGATGGGGGTAATGCATTGGCTGCTGAAAACGCATCGACGTTAACAGATAAAGATGTAGGAATTATGATTGCTACTGAAGACAATCGACCTATCCCAGCCAATTTTCAGCTTCCTGAACTTCGAGAAGATCTTGTTGTTGTCGACACATCGCTTGACCCAAAAGCATCGGCAATACTTAAAGCAGCATCGAATGCTAACTCCTGCAAAATTGACGGACTTGAGGTGACTGCATGCGTTATGGCACTTAATTTCCGGAACTTGACTGGTATGGAAACTGATACAGAATCGCTTCGAGAGGCGCTTGATGAATTTCTTGATTACTAAATCATCAGGACTACAGCGACACACATACCATTTGTCTACCCTGCGATCCGATTGATTTTCTTGATCACAGCACTCGCACTACTTCGAATTTCTGCAATCGGATCTTTTTGTAACTCTTCAATTGATTTGACTATATCTGTAGGTGGTGCCTGATTTGTCGCATCGACGAGCATAGTAACGCCTCGCAAGGCATTTA
>JBDOMQ010000436.1:0-7198 GCA_039831725.1 Pirellulales bacterium | reverse complement strand
GCAACTTTTGAAGAATCGTCTGATTCAGCAGGGTGATTCACTTCGATGGACACCCAAAGCAGGTGTAGAGAGTTCAGTGCAGCAAGCCTTCGAGATGATTGGCTGGGATGACGGTAGTGAACTGTCGCCAGGCCCTGAGGAAGTGCCCAGTATTGTGCAGAATCTTGTCCTCGCTCAGACAGGTGTTGATGAGTTGACTGCTACGTGGCAACCGTCGGCATCTGGAATCTCAGATACGTATTCTGTGACATTGAAGAGTAGCGATGGCAGGTTATCGATGCAGACTGCTGTGACACGTACCACTTCAGTTACGTTTGGCAGTCTCGTTGCTGGTGTCACGTATTCAGTTGCTGTCTCTGCAAACAATGCATTTGGCGCGGGTGCATTCGTCGAAACGGAAACCATAGAGCTGATTGCAGCTGAAGATCATGCTTCAAAAACAATCGGGCTCTGGCATGAAACGGTTCCAACGGGATCATGGGATGTCGACAACATTCAGAGTTATCTCAGTGGAACCGGAGTGACGGCCGGCCTCGGGTTTGAGAGTTATGCCACAGACTATGTGAATTATGTTTCCAACTTAAAGCGTCTCGCTGCAGCAGACGGCAGGAACATAGACCTTGGGACAGTCTATTTTGCAATCGGTGACCCGGGGGTAGAGGATTGGACGACAAACAACGTCTATAAGTATGCAATACCTTCCGCCGAGGGTATCAGCGTTCCATTGATCAATGAACATGTCATCATAGAACTTGCCGAAGCAGGGGTAGAAGAATTCGGCTTTGTCGTTGGTGACCTGCCGATGGCAGCATGGTCGTGGACACCCGAAAACTACACCCCCACCCTGACGCATCAGGGGGTCAATCCAAACATAGAAAAGTTGTTTGTGTTGATTTCAATGCTCAATACGAAACTGCAGGAGCACTATGCAGCTGAGGCTGCTCTCTCAGGAGATGCAGTGAACGAACTCTACATTTCGCACTTGGGTTTTGATAACGAAGGGTTCGGTAAGATTTACATATCTCCAAACGGAGACTGCCATGACCCAATGTCTCCTGGAACAGTTGTCAATCAACTCTGGGACGAATATCTGAAAGGCAAGTGGGATATTGATTCTTATCAATGGGGCATTACAGGTGCCAGCCCGCCGGTTAATGACAATGAGAAATGTCATGGCACGGTTGTAGATCGACCGACAAGTGCACGTGACTACGCCTATGTCGAGCTCTACAACATTCCAGGGGACGCTGATTCAGTTCTTGCTTTCGATCATCCCGGGTTCTGGGTGTGTTCGTCACCGTGGACAGGTGACGGCACGCAGAGCAAATGCAATGTTGGGGATCAGCACGCCAACTACAACATTTACTACGGTCTTGATACGCCCTCGCGCCGGCTTGAAGCAAATTCCAAATTGCCGTGGGATATCGACAGCCCAGATTACAAGCAGAATATTTATTCACATCCGGAGCCAACGTTGGGCGATATCATGGCCAAGCCAGATGTCATAACGCCAGAGATTTACTACGACAACGTATTTAACAGAAGCTCAGATGGATATCCGGATGGCTATGTGACAGGTCTATCAACATCTGATCTCTATAAAGATATTCCTCAGAGCGTCATGTGGATGATGTCGATCGAAAATCTTTCTTCATCGTACGGAGCTATCAAGGAAGGTGCCGTGCTTCCGGCATCTGCACCATATCACCTTGATCAGTCAGAGGTTGATGTAAGCCTGCCTGATAGTTCGATTTCGCTAAAGTATAAAAATAAAGCACCTTTTAACATTGATACATCAAACGGCGGCGACGGTCCCTATTTGCTCAATCAGCCTCTCACAACATCGGGCACGTTCGAAGCACTTGGTGGGTGGGAGATGGACCAGTTGATTGACATGGCTGTGCATATGAGCAGCCAACCGAATAGTTTGATTCAGAATTTTATGATCTATGAATTTGCCTTTGTTAAGAATCGGCAACTCGAACCAAACTATTCGCCAACAATTGCTGTGCATTACTAATTGAAAGATGACAATTTTGGAGAGGCGAGATGGCTCGGTATTTTTGGAAAACAATAGGTTCGATAGCTAGGCGTCTCGGACGTCAGGGACTTGCCAATAAACGAAAAACCGGTGAATCACCGCAGTACCTTGAGCAGCTCGAGGCACGTGTTGCACTTGATGCAGATGGCAGTGTTCAGCGGGCACCACTCGAGGTTTCCCAGACAATTCGTCTTGATGGCACTGACGTTGGTCCGTCGCCTTTTATTTTCGAGAAGCAGGCTGTCGTCGGCGATCGGATACCGAGCTATGTGGTAACAAACGTGGCCAATGGTGTTGTCGAAAAGTGGGATGAATCAACTCAAGCCTGGCTCAATGTCTCAGAGCAGCCGAAAACCTCAAACCCACGAGAGTTGCTGTCGCTGTTACAAAACCGGATGTTCAGTGAAGGGGATCGTCTGAGATGGGTGCCTGGCAGCTCTGAGGGTGTTTCACGATTCCGAGACGCTGTAAAAACAATTGCATGGAGTGGAACCGATTCACCTGCGAGTACAGTTCCAGGAGATGAGACAGAAGTCAGCCCCGGCCCGGTCAATGCAATGATGCAGGCAGATACCGGATACTCAACGGACGTTTCCGATGACATTCTGCAGACGATGCCGGAACGCTTTTTGTTTCGTGTGAAAGGACCACACTCAAGTGACAGGATCGCTGACTCCGACCTTCTTGCATTTGTAGATCGAATCAAGTCGTGGAAGGGATCGCTATGTTACTCCCCAGATGTTGATAAAGACGATACTGCAGATTGGCCCGGTTTTGATAGCTCAAAGCCGTACGAGGTGTATGTTGATGATCTGAAATCACTAAATGCATTGCTCAAACAGGCTGGGACTGGTCGTCAGTTTGATGAGATTGTAATTGAGACAGAAGGCTCGACCCTTGGTGGAACTGCTGCGGTCTATCAGGATATGCGGACATATATGAACAATCATGGAATGAAGACTGTCACGATTGGGGTAAATGTTGGTTGGACAAAAATCGGTGCCCTGCCAGCCGACCATACATACGTAGAGCTCTATAACATCTACGCACAGGACCCAGTGACAGGGAAAGAGCTTGTCGATGGCAATCAGAACCCGCATCTCTGTAGCCCACATGGATGTTTGCCAGCTTTGGGCCAGGGGAGTATCTACCAAGTTATGAACCCAACCGATGCCGCTGATCAAATAGTAAAAATTCTGAAGCTCAAATATCCAAACTTTTCAACACTTTTTAATGGAATCTTGAAAGACACATACTTCTTGTTTTCCTATGAGCCTCAATATCTTGGTGTGAGTAGTCCACCCGCATTGCAGCCATGGGACGCAGGTAACTATTCTGCCTTCGTCAATCGATTTGTTTCACAAGTCAAAACAGAGGGGCTCACCGACCAGACACTGCTCACCGGTGTCTACCAGACGGCACCAGCGTTCAACGCATGGTATGGGCAGTAATGCATAGAGCCTGCTGCTCAGCCTTTGATAATGAGCAGCACGTTGTGCCCAACTGAATGAATAAGTTTGTTGTTTCAGTCGTTGTAGCTTCGAGCACCATTGGCCTCGAGTGTGGGATGCGGCTGGCAGGATGCTTTTCTCAGATTACCAGCGTGAGGCTGCAAAAAGCGCTGCAATGGTTATCAATACGAGCGTGCCGCCGATTGCATAGCTCGCCGGCATGTTCCAGAGCATTCTTCGTATGGAAGCGGCCAGAAGGGGCATGTGGGCTAGAAGTAGCATGTAGTTGTTCCTCGAAGTAGGTTGGCTACCGTCATTCGCTCAGCTCAAGTTTATTGCAAGTGATGGCTTTCGTGAAAGGAAATACCTGTTTTTTAGACGATTTGGCCGGGATATGGAAATGAAAAGGCCTCGCAATTGGGGAAACTGCGAGGCCTCAAAAGCGGCTATAGAAGTGTGGGTCTTTGGGGGGGAACAGCCGCCGAAAAGAATCAATTGTATTGGTGGGGAGTCTGCCTCCCGTTCTGCTTAAATATACACTGGTTCTCCTGTCGTGTCGAATTGAATTTTTATTCTGACCGGCCCGCCGAAATACCGTCCCGAGAGTGCTATCATGCTCCCAGAGAACTGGCGGTTTCCTGAGTTCTTCCGCCATTTTTATTCCTCGAGAAGTGAGAATTTTCTTCATGGCTGCGACGCAGATTGATCCATTTTCCGCCCGATCAACCTTCGATACTGGTTCCGGCACCGCTGCACTCTATCGCCTTCAGGCACTTGATGATGCCGGTGTCACCAATACGGCCCGTCTGCCGTATTGTCTTCGCACAATTCTTGAGGCGTTGCTACGAACCTGTGACGACTATGAAGTCACAGAGCAGGACGTTCGGAATCTGGCAACATGGGAAGCAGCAAAGCCTGCAGCTGTTGAGGTTCCCTTCAAGCCATCCCGAGTTGTCTTGCAAGACTTTACTGGTGTTCCATGCGTTGTTGATCTGGCAGCCATGCGTGCAGCAATGAAGCGACTTGGTGGTGATGCAAACAAGATCAATCCACTGGTGCCAGTCGATCTTGTGATCGATCACTCTGTTCAGGTCGACTACTTTGGTAGTGCTGATGCACTTACCAAAAATGTTGATATTGAATTTGGTAGGAATGCAGAACGTTATTCCTTCTTGCGTTGGGGGCAGCAAGCCTTTGAGAACTTTCGGGTTGTGCCACCTGCCATTGGTATTGTGCACCAGGTGAATCTTGAGTTCCTGGCTGGTGGTGTTTTTCTGCGACCTGATGCAGCAGGCGGGGATATTCCTGTCGCTGTACCGGATACACTCGTTGGAACCGACAGTCACACAACCATGATCAATGGTCTTGGTGTTGTGGGATGGGGTGTCGGTGGAATTGAAGCCGAAGCCGTCATGCTCGGTCAGGCACTCTCACTGCTCATGCCAGAAGTTGTCGGCTTTGAGTTGACGGGTAGCCTTCCAGCGGGAGCCACGGCTACCGACCTTGTCCTTACGGTGACAGAAGCACTTCGCCAAGAAGGTGTTGTTGGCAAGTTTGTTGAATTTTTTGGTGCCGGGCTTGCTGGCATGACACTCGCCGATCGTGCGACCATTGCAAACATGGCGCCTGAGTACGGTGCAACCATGGGCTTCTTCCCAGTTGACACAGAGACGCTTAACTACATGCGGCTCACTGGCCGAACTGCTGAACAAGTTGAACTGGTCGAGCGGTACACGAAAGAGCAGGGATTGTTTCACACAGCGTCGGCATCAACACCAGAGTTCACAAAGCGACTTTCGCTTGATATGAGTACAGTTGTGCCGAGTCTCGCTGGGCCCAAACGGCCGCAAGACAGGGTGCCGATGGTCAGCGTAAAGGCAGCATTTAAAGATGCCCTGAAGGCACCGGCAGCAAATCGTGGATTTGCTCTGCCAGAAGCTGAAATGACCTCTCATGCAACGGTGGCGAACAACGGACATTCTGCTGAAATCGGACATGGTGCCGTTGTCATTGCGGCAATTACAAGTTGTACCAATACAAGTAATCCAAACGTCATGGTTGCCGCTGGGCTTGTCGCTCGGAAAGCTGTTGAAAAAGGCCTGTCGACCAAGTCATGGGTGAAGACAAGCCTGGCTCCGGGGTCTCGTGTGGTGACAGATTATCTAGAGAAATCGGGCCTAGCATCTGATCTTGATTCACTTGGTTTTGAGACCGTTGGGTATGGATGCACCACCTGTATAGGCAATTCAGGTCCACTTCCTGAGCCAGTCGCGGCAGCAGTGACTGAAGGCGATCTTGTTGCTGCAGCAGTGCTTTCTGGTAATCGAAACTTTGAGGGTCGCGTGAATCCACTGGTGAAAGCGAACTGGCTTGCGAGCCCGCCGCTGGTAGTGGCGTACGCTCTGGCTGGAACGATTGATATCAATCTTGAAACGGATCCGCTCGGTGAGGGTAGTGATGGTCAGCCCGTGTATTTAAAAGATATCTGGCCGACGCAAGAAGAGGTACGGCAAACGGTGGCAACAGCAGTCGTGCCCGAGCAGTTTCAGAGTCGATATGGAAATGTCTGGGACTCCAATGAACGATGGAATGCTGTGCCAACATCAGAGGGCGAACTCTACGATTGGCAGGGAGACAGCACGTACGTCCAGGAACCACCTTTCCTTGCAGAATTGACTCGAGAGGCAACGCCACCAGTAAGTGTTTTTGGAGCTCGCGTGCTCCTCGCACTTGGTGACAGCGTGACAACAGATCACATTTCACCTGCTGGTGCGATTGCTAAAGACAGTCCCGCTGGACGGTACCTTGTCGAAAATGGTGTGCCACCTGAAGAGTTTAATAGTTACGGTGCTCGTCGCGGGAATGATCGCGTCATGACACGAGGCACCTTCGCAAATATTAGGATTCGTAATCTGCTCGCACCGGGGACAGAAGGTGGTGTGACTCGGCTGCTACCAGAAGGAGAGCAGATGGCAGTCTACGACGCAGCGATGCAGTACCGAGAACGAAGCGTGCCGCTGGTTGTTCTTGCTGGTGCTGAGTATGGCACAGGAAGTTCTCGTGATTGGGCGGCCAAGGGAACCATGTTGTTAGGCGTGCGGGCAGTGCTTGCGACAAGTTTTGAACGAATCCACCGGTCAAATCTTGTGGGCATGGGCGTATTGCCACTTGTGCTTCCAAAAGGCTGGCAAGAGCTTGGTCTTACCGGTGAAGAAACCTTTGACATTCCATTCGATGATCTCGTGCCGCGTGGGACCGTTGAAGTGACAGCAACCAGAGCAGATGGCACCACCGAGTCATTTGCATGTACAGTACGAATCGATACCCCCGTTGAACTTGATCAATTCAATGCGGGAGGCATTCTTCCTTTCGTGCTGCGAAAGTTGTTGACGAAGTGAATTGTTTTTTTGCATTGTCCCCGATGCAATACGAGCTCTGAGTGAATGTATCTTGTGACGATGTACCCTGTCCACTATTTGTCGACGAGCGTCATCCGGAGTGCGATATACGGAACCAGATTAAATATGATCCAAAGGACCTTAAACCATCCGAGATACTGAAAGTACACGAGGTCGAGTTCTGACGGATCAAGGCTGAACATACTGCCATGAACAGTATGTATAGTCGTTCGGAAGGTTATGACTCCAGCTGTCGAAACAATGAGCACAACGAAGTTGATCAAAGTCATCCATCCGAAAACGGTTTT
>JBDOMQ010000162.1:0-7226 GCA_039831725.1 Pirellulales bacterium | reverse complement strand
ATGCTCGCTGAAATTCTGTCGCTTCAGGACGTAGCCCCTCTTGAACCAGACGAGATAGATTCCAGCGTCGGGTTTGGACGCATGGGTACGGCCTCATCGCACGATACGGTCGACGCTGTTATACAACGACTTACATCCACCCTTGGATGCCCGGGGTGCTCCGTCGCCGGCGACCCAAGCCGTTCAGCTGGGCAAATTGGCATTGTCTGTGGAAGTGGTGGAGAGTCTGTACCGATCGCTGCTGCTGCCGGCTGCCAGACCCTCGTCACTGGGGAAATCAAATTGCATGATGCTCTTGAAGCGTTGGCCCGCAACATGACAGTCATCGCTGTTGGCCATCATCGCAGTGAGCGGTTCGCCATGGAACGAATGGCTGAAGAATTAAGCACGGCTTTTCCAGATCTTCATTGCTGGGCTAGTACCGTAGAACAAGACCCTCTTTGTTGGGTTCCGAATAGTTAGCCGTCCGTATCCTCTTCGCCCTGTTGGGTCTAATTGAAAACGAATATATGAACCAATTTCTCACTGCACTGCCGGTATTCAACGAAGACAAGCATGTTCAAGAAGTTCTTAATCAGGTGCTGCGGCATACCGACAATGTTTTGGTTGTTGATGATGGTTCAACTGATAACACGGCATCTATTCTGAAAGAAAGAACTTCAAAACGTGGTGACATCACGGTCATTCACCACGAAACAAACCGCGGCTATGGTGCTGCTCTCGCAAGCGCCTTTGCATATGCACAGCAACCCCGTGACGATGGTTCATGCTGGGACGGTCTTGTGACAATCGACTGCGACGGTCAACATCAGCCGCAACTCATTCCTTCATTCATTGCTGCACTTGGTAATCCTGAACACCCTGATGCTGATATTGTCAGCGGAAGCCGTTACCTGAAAGATCTTCCAGACAATAGTCAGGCACCTGAAAGTCGTAGACGCATCAACATGGAAATTACAGCTGAAATCAATCAGCGACTTGGCCTGTCACTCACTGACGCGTTTTGTGGCTTTAAAGCCTACTCAAAAAAAGCACTTGAATCGCTTTCGGTCACTGAGCCTGGCTACGGAATGCCTCTTGAAGTCTGGGTACTGGCAGCAGCAAAAAAATTGAAAATCATTGAACTGCCCGTTCCTCTGGTCTATCTCGATCTGACCAGAAGTTTTGGTGGTGCCCTTGATGACGGAACAACTCGTATTGCCCATTATCGTGAGATTCTTGAACGAACAATCCGATTGATACAGGCTGGGAGTGGCGTCAATCGCGGTGTCGGGTATGGTGAGGGTTCCCCTGCCCAGAGAGTCGACGCTTGAGTAATCACCCGCGCTTTGATCGCCGCAAACATCGCCCACCACCGGATTCCGGCGGACGGCTGTTTGACCCTCCAATTAGTCCGGATCCAACCAATCCAGCAATTGCGATTGATCACCTCGTTGACAACAACAAACTGCTTCGAACAGCCTTCGATACCCAAGTCGGAGATCTCAAACTATGGGAACTCGTTGCCGCAACGCGACGAGAGGTATTGACCGTAGCCACTGAGTACACATCGAGTTATCGAGACGTCAGTCGGCCTACCAATACAGCCGAATGGATAGCAGCCCCAATCATTATGGGGGGGCATCAGCCGGATCTTTTTCACCCTGGTGTCTGGCTCAAAAACTTCGCCATTGATGCCTATGCTCGACGCCTTGGAGGCACAGCTATTAATCTGATTGTTGATACGGACTACTGCCGTTCAACGAGCGTTGGCGTTCCTGTCGGAACACCTGACTCAGCACGACTCGAACATGTTCCTTTTGATCGCGCTGGCCCTCCGGTTGCATGGGAAGAGCGAGGTGCTGAAGATCTGGACTGTTTTCGAACGTTCGGTCGCCGAGCCTCTGATCTCCTCACGCCACTTGTACCTGATGCAATCCTGCGACGTTGGTGGCCACTTGCTGTTGAAAGGATGAGTGAAAATCATCGGATTGGTCTTGCTATTGCACAAGCACGGCACCAACTCGAAGAACGCTATGGACTTGAAACGATCGAAATACCAGTCAGTGAATTGATGCGGCTTCCAACCGTCATGGTCTTCATGTCATGGCTTCTTGCAAGAAGTCGAGAGCTCCACAGTGCGTACAATTCGGCCCTTGGTCGTTATCGAAGGCGGCATCACCAGCGAGGACGAACTCGTCCTATGCCTGATCTCGTTGAAAAAACAGTTGATCCAGCAGAAGGCCCATGGTTTGAAGTACCGTGGTGGATCTGGTCAGAGGATGACCTGCAGCGACGACGTGTCTTCGCGAATACCAATACGCCAGGTGTCCTCATATTGTCTGACATGGAAACCTTGCGAGTAGAGCTTCCTATTTCACTCGACACGCCACCCTCAAAATGGGTTGATGCTCTCTCACGAATGGAAGAACACGCCTTGAGGCTACGACCACGGGCCATCATGACCACGCTGATTGCCCGTCTTCTTGTCGCCGATGTGTTCGTCCACGGAATTGGCGGGGCGGCGTACGACGAAATAACTGATGATATCGTTCACACACTCACTGGGTGTGAACCGCCTCGACATGCGGTGGTTTCGGGAACACTCCGCCTGCCTCTCGAAAACCGATTCCCAGAACTGTCCAAGCAGCGACCGCTTGCAGAACTTGCCAGCGTCCATCGAACACTCCGGGACCTTGAGTTTCACCCAGAGTGTCATCTTGAGCCGTTCTCAGACCAGCCCGAAGCCGTCCGAGATCTTATTACCGAGAAACGACGCTGGATTGATACCCAGCCCACAGCGACTCTTGCGCGCCGACGCTGTCATGAAATTCGATCAACAAACGCCCGTCTTGCCTATTACACGCAACCTGTGCGACAGCAATTACTGGACCGTGTCGGGCCACTTGCAACGGCAATTCGGGCAGAAAAAATTCTGCAAACTCGTGACTTTCCATGGTGTTTTTTCCCGGAAAACCAACTGCGTGAGTTCCTCCTACTGGAAATCGATTGAGTTTCGACATATCGTGTCGGGTAACGGAATGGATTTTTACCTCCTAGGGACAGGAGACAATATGTTGCCGGCACGATCTTCCCGCACATCGTCATCATCGCGGTCAGGTTCTTTACGCAAGCCATCTCATCGCAGTCAGCCAAAACGAAGCAGTCGGTCAACCACCGTCAAAAAAACTTCCCGAGTTCGAAAACGGTCAACGGCCCAAACAGACTGTGACATTCGTCCAACGGCTGTTGTGGCTCCCAAGAAAAAAACGACACCCACATCATCTCGTCGTCGGAGTCGATCCGCTGCAGTAAGCACTGTTGAAATCCGACCATCGGGTACGATCTTCAGCCGCCGTTCTGATGTGAAGCGCGAAGCAATCCACCACCTACCCGAACACCCACCAGTCGACCTCACCCCTCCAGCATGGATGCAAGAAGAGTGTGAGGTAGGGCCAGCACAAGCTGGCGATCAAACTGAAATTCTCCAGCTTCTTTCTGGCTTGCCATCACCACCGAGTCGAGCCGAATTTCATGCGTCGGTTGATCATCCAGAACATGACTCGGCAAATAGACTAGTGGCTCGACTGGCTGGAAGAATTGTTGGCCACATTGAAATTTCTCCACGCACAATCATGATTGGCACTACTCCGGTAAAAGCTGCTGCTCTTGATAGGGTTGCGATTCTTCCGGAATGCCGTGGTGCTGGTCATGGGCAACGCCTTGTACAAGCAGCCGAACAAAGGATGCGTGAACTTGGTGTTGTCGCGGCGTTCTCAAGAACACGAATTGCGTCATCCTTTCATGACCTGGGCTGGAGTGTTCTGGGTCGTGACTGTGCATCACCTGGTCGTCCAGCTGACATCCTCTCTCGTCTCCTCGCCGCACCGGAACGCCAAGGACCTGAGGTAACAATGCGGCAGTGGAGGCATGTTGAACTTCCTGCCATTTTGAGAATCTACGAACAGAACGCTACTCGATTTGTTGGAACAACAGCTCGCACTGAAGCGTACGCTCGATGGCTGATAAGCCGAAAAGCCTTTGATTCGATTATCGTTGCCTTACAAGGCAATGACCGCTATGACCTCCATGAAACAACTGCAAAAATTGTTGGATACTGTATTCAAACAGGCGGTCGTGTTCTCGAGGTTATGGCTGACCCGGAATATCGAGGACTTGAACGAGAAATTCTTGCACGAGTCTGTGCTGAGGCTATCGAAAATGATCGACAAGAACTGATTTATGAATCGAGCCCGACGGATCCTCTCCATGAGGAAGTTCGTGGACCAACATGTGACGACCAGTCAGCAGTAATCACATCTCGTATCGCACCGCAGGATCGAATGATTGTTGCCCGTATCTTTGACCCGCGAGGAATCCTGACGGCAATGGCTCCAACACTTGCCAGCCGAGTTGTTCAAGCCGGAATTCGTGATACGGTTGAACTTGGCTTTGACAGTGACACCTTCCGCGGATCAGTGACGATTCCTGCTGTCAAGGGTGACGAGCCACGTGAAGCTACCGTGCAACCAGGCCGAGTTGGCCGGAGCTACCTCAAACTGGCTGATGATGAATTTACACGACTTGTGATGGGGCAATGTGATCCTCTCGAAGCAACGACAGCCGGTCGTCTTGAGCCATCAACTCAGTTGTCACAGAAGTTGGCTGAGCAGCTCTTTCCAAGACTACCGCTTTGGTGCCCTATGTGGGATGACGTGCCTGCATAATAGTCAGCACGTCGCACTCCGAGTCATTCACACTAGGCAAGGGATTCATCTGCAAGCCATTGGTCGGTCCAACCACGGACGCCATCAAGACCTTTTCGATAGCAGAAGTCTCCGAGCGTTTCACTCTGCTCGCGTTCAGCCTTGTAACACGCTAAGACCGCTGTGATTTCTCGAGGAAGATCATCGAAAGGAATTACGTCTTTATACTTTTCATTCAACCTGTCACCAAGCAATCGACCGCCAAGAAATATTGTGTACTTTCCGAGGGTACGACCAACGATGCCTATATCTGAGTTATAGGGTCGTGCACACGCGTTTGGACAGCCAGTCATTCGCAACGTGAAGGCATCTTTGTCTAAACCGAGTTTAGCAACTTCTGGTTCAAGGATATCAATTAATCCAGGCAGCACACGTTCACTTTCTGCCACGGCAAGCCCACACGTTGGCAAAGCAACACATGCCATACTCCAACGCCTCAGTGTCGAGATTTCTTCAGATATTTTTACTCCGTGGTCATGCAGAATTGTTGCGATACGTTCTCGGTCACTCTCTACAAGATCTGTAAACAAGATACTTTGATGTGCAGTGATCCGAACACCGGGTGACATTTCAGTGAGAATCTTTCGCAAAGCTGTTTTAAGCTGAAACCCTTCGCGATCAATGATGCGGCCGTTTTCAATATTTAAACCATAGAAAAACTTGCCGTCACCCTGCTCATGCCAGCCGATGTGATCATCAAAACCGTGCACATCGACATCGTGGGCAGCCGTAAGTGGCTTTCCGAAATACTCTTGGACCTTTTCCTGAAAGGCTTCAAAGCCCATGTTGTGAATGGTGTACTTTAGCCGCGCAACTTTTCGATCAGATCGATTTCCGTAGTCTCGCTGTACTTCAACAATAGCGACGGCAATATCAATGACATCTTCTGGCGGAACAAAGCAAAGACGTTTTGCCAGTGCAGGAAAAGTCTTTGCAGCACTTGGCGTGACCCCCATGCCGCCGCCAGCAAGCACGTTATAGCCAATGATTTTTCCATCTTCATGAATCGTCAGAAATCCTAAGTCATTTGCGTAGACATCAACACAATTATCTTCAGGCAGCGCAAATGCTGTCTTGAACTTTCTTGGAAGATATGTCGGGCCATAGATCGGTTCGACTTCGTGTCCATTTGATCCACCAGAAGCAAGTGTCTTTTCGCCTGTTTCGTCATCCGTTAGCCAAATTTCATGATAGGCGGTCGTTCGGGGCGCAAGTGCCTCAGCAAGTTCTTCTGCTTTGGCCATCATTTCATCGCGTACCGAATTATTTCGAATGGGTGCAGGGCAGCACATTACATTACGCTCAACATCACCACAGGCTGCGAGCGTGGTTAATTGAATGTCATTGATTTTCTGAATGTACGCCTTGAGATCTCCTTTAATAACACCGTGGTGTTGAATCCCCTGCCGCGTTGTCAGTCGAACACTTCCGTTTGCAAGATCATCTCCAAGATCAATCTGAGCGAGCATTTGTGAAGCAGTGAGTTTCCCACCTGGAATCCTTGTACGAATCATGAAAGAGATTTTCTTGACCCGCTTCTCACCAGGCGCTAACTTTTTCTTATCACGATCTGCCTGTTGATACGTCCCATGATTCTTCAGCAGTTGAATGCTCCCTTTTCCAAATCCAGCCTCCCCATCCTTGAGTTCTTCTGGAATATCACCCTTCAGGTAATCGCTGTCAGTTTTAAAGACCTCAACGGCGCTCGGCTTCGCGGGTGCGGATTCGTCTGGCATCGCTTCTTTTCCATCCTTCTCGGTAATAACATGTACCTGGCAGTGGCACGACAAAACGGCGAATGTTCTAATAATAGGCGATTTTATGTGGGGTGGCGATAACAGTTCGCTGAAATAGACAAAATCGAGGGCCTCAAAACCCCTTGTTTATAGGACATAGAAGTTTCGAGGTATTTCGTGCAGCCACCACTCGTCACACAACTTGTTGCCGGTGACCGTGACGCATTTGCAGCACTGTACGATCGGCTCGGAAAAAAGCTGTATGCAACCGCAGTTCAATTGAACTGTGCCCATCAAGAAGCAGAAGACATTGTCCATGATCTTTTTGTAGAACTTGCTCGCCACAGACAGGAACTCAATGACATAGAAAATCTTGAGGCCTATATTTTCACGATGCTACGAAACGCTGTCAGCCGCCTGCAACGACGAAAAAAAACTGGTCTCAAAGCTTTCCTTCAATGGTCCTCTGATCAAATCGCACGAAATCGAACGCACGGAATTCCAGCAACTCTTCCAGACGAGGACCTTTCCAAAGCACTTAATCTCTTGCCAGAATCGCAACGCATTGTTCTTATTTTAAAAGTGATATCTGGACTCAGCTTTAAACAGATTTCCTCTGTTGTTGGGATCAAGATGAATACTGCGGCGAGTCGATATCGCTACGCAATCCAAAAACTCCAAAGTACACTCGGGTCAGAGGATAACTACAAATGAAGAATCAAAATCCAATGCACAATCCAGAGGT
>JBDOMQ010000149.1:0-7351 GCA_039831725.1 Pirellulales bacterium | reverse complement strand
ATGAGAACATTCCACATCGGTGGAGTTGGGCAACGAGATGTTGAAGAAAATGAATACAAATCAAAGCATGTGGGCACAGCAAAATTCACCCGCCTGCGTACTGTTGAAAATGAAGAGGGTGAGCAGATTGTACTCGCCCGAAATGGTGAAATTGCCATATTGAATGACAAGGGACGGGAAATTGACAAATTCGATATTCCGGCTGGAGCAATTCTTAAGGTTGCTGAAAACGACAAGGTCAAACAGGGCACAGTTCTTGTGCAATGGGACCCACACTCGATTCCTATTCTCTCCGAGGTAGCCGGTAAAGTTCGCTACGAAGATGTTGTTGACGGCGAAACACTACGGGTAGAAAAAGATCCGAGTGGTCATATCCGCCGAATGATTATGGAACACAAGGGTGTGTATCATCCACAGGTTGTTCTTGAAGATGAATCTGGAAAGATTCTTGACTTCTACTATCTTCCTGAAAAGGCCTATATCGAAGTCTCGCCGGGTGAGACTGTTAAAGCCGGTCATATCCTTGCCAAGACGCCCCGTGAAGCAAGTGGCACACAGGATATCACGGGTGGCCTTCCCCGAGTGACTGAAATTTTTGAAGCCAGGAAGCCAAAAGACCCTGCCATCATGGCTGAAATTGATGGGAAGGTTGAAGTTAGTGGTGAAAAACGACGCGGCAAGCGAACAATCATTGTTCGGAATGAAACTGGTGTTGAACGAGAGCATTTAATCACTCACGGCAAGCATATGCGAGTGCATGCTGGAGATATTGTTCGAGCAGGAGAGGCCCTTGTTGACGGACCGTTAGTGCCACATGACATCCTTCGGATTTCTGGTGAAGAAGAAGTTCAAAGATATCTCGTTCGTGAAATCCAAAATGTCTACCGCAGCCAGCGGGTTGAAATTGATGACAAGCATATTGAAATTATTGTTTCACAGATGCTTCGGAAGGTGAAGATTGATACCGTTGGAGACACGGAACTATTACCAGGCAGTATGCTCGACAAACATGAGTTTCGGCAGGCTAATGATCGGATTGCCGAATGCCTGCGAGTTACGGACAAGGGTGATAGTGAATTTGAGATTGGTGCTATTGTTCCGAAAGATGTTCTCGCCCAAAACAATGAATCGATTGAGGCTCTTGGTGGTACTCCTGCAAAGGGCACCAAGCCAAAATCTGCTACGGCGAGCACACAACTACTCGGCATTACAAAAGCCAGCGTGCAGAGCTCTAGTTTCATCTCGGCAGCTAGCTTTCAGGAGACAACTAAGGTCTTAACTGAGGCTGCGCTTGCTGGACGTGTCGATAATTTAGTCGGCCTGAAGGAAAACGTTATCTTAGGTCACTTAATCCCTGCTGGAACGGGTTTTAATACTTTCCAAACATCAGAGGTACGAGTTCGTCCTGAGGCTCTTGAGGCATTGAGGATTGATCGTGAAGATCTTTTAGCACGTGACTTCCCCCTTCTAGAAGCAGCAGAGCAGACCGAAGAAGAACTTTCCGCAGGAACTGAAGGTCTTGCAAGCAGTGGAACCACGAGTCTTGGGAGCCTTCCTGAGAGCCCTAGTAGTACTGAAAGCTCAGGTGAGGGGCTTTAAATAGTTGTAGAGAGCTTCACCAGTTTTCCAATGCTGATGATTTAATCATTGAAGTACGGGAGGCACGGAGCCCTACAGTGAAAAACGAAAAGATCAAAGAGCACCGCGTAGCCTTACCAATCAACAGCCTTGACGACACTTTGCCTCTCTCGGAATTGATTTACCGCGACCAGGGAAGTGCTCTTCTTTCCCTTCATAATCAACTCGATTGCTACGCGAATCATCGTGCGTCTGATGTTGTAATAACAACATTACAAACCCTCCTCAACACTGTATGGAAAGCGTGTGCGGCAGCTAGTGAACCGGGTGCCGATCCGGAAATGGTTCGTTGCCTTCGAGTCACATCACGACGAGCACTGGTTGCTCTGTCTGTCTATTCACCATTATTACCAAAAGCGATCGCCTCTTGCTTTAGACGACACCTTCGTGATTTACGGCAGGCTGCAGGGGCAACGCGGGACTACGATGTCCTGTCAGATAGATTGCATCAACACCTACCTCCAACAAATAGCGCACACAGCGCACACGATTTGTCCATACACCAGCTTTTACAATTAGTAGCAAAAAAACAGAATGAAAGTCGAAAAAACATTCATGCTAAGCACTTGGAACTCTCGTCTTGGAACTGGCCCTTACGCGTCGCCACAATCAAGAATCAAGTGCGGCCAAAAAAAATGGTCTATCTAAAATTTGTACAAAATCAAATCAAGAAATCGTGTACAAGGTTTTCAAAAGTTGCACGCTCAACCAAGAAGAATCCTTCACGACTCCATCGATTGCGAATTACAGGAAAAAAACTCCGTTACGCTCTTGATTTCACGCCAGCAGAACACCTCAATCGTTCACTTAGGGAGTGCCGGAAAACTCTCCGAAAAATGCAAAATAAACTTGGTAACTTTACTGACCATACGGCCGCATCAGAAATTTTGAATCAATTTTCTAAAGAACCCTTAGCTGACGACATGTTATTCATGATTCACAGAATGCAACGAGAGGAGCTCGAACTCGCAACTCTTTCGTGTCGGCAGTTCTTTGGTTGGTGGACTGGAAAACGTCGTCGCTCAATGTACAAAAGATTAGAAAAGGCTCTCGATAATGACTAACAGTAATACTCCGAATTCAAAACAGGATGCGCAACGTCCCAAACTTCTGCACCGACTCATCAACTCGACTGGTGTTCAGATCGGCCTTGGCATTTGTGCAGCGATCCTTCTCTGGACCTTTTGCCGACTCGCCGTACCAATGAAAAATAATCCGGTGTCACCAGCAACTGACAACACTCCGAGGGCTTCAGAAAAGAAAATGGCCCAGACACAGATCACTCCGGTTGCCTTTGAGACAACAAAAGTTGCGAGTAACGCATCCCCAGGCAACACACCAGAAGGAATGGCTTGGATTCCCGGTGGAACGTTTTCAATGGGATGTCAGGATCCTCGGGGGATACCTTACGGTGGCGACAAACCGATGACAGATGCTCGGCCTATTCATTCAGTAACCGTGGATGGCTTCTGGATCGATACGACAGAGGTAACCAATAAGCAATTTAATGACTTTGTCGAAGCAACTGAATATGTAACTATTGCAGAGATACCACCTCGACCCGAAGATTTCCCAGGGGCACCACCAGAAAATCTTGTCGCTGGTTCCATTGTATTCACACCACCAGACCGTCCTGTTCCATTGTCGAATCATCTTCAGTGGTGGGCCTATGTGCCCGGAGCAAACTGGCGTCACCCTCTTGGTCCAGAATCAACAATAGAGGGCAAAGAAGATTTACCTGTTGTTCATGTCGCCTTTGAAGATGCTGTTGCCTACGCCAAATGGGCAGGAAAGCGGCTACCGACTGAAGCTGAGTGGGAATTTGCATCACGAGGAGGCATGACAGGAAACGTCTATCCATGGGGCAATGAATTCCGTCCAAATGGAAAATGGATGGCAAACACATGGCAGGGCCAGTTTCCCAGTCAAAATACTGCTGAGGATGGTTTTGCTGGTATTGCACCAGTTGGCAAATATCCTCCAAATGAATACGGTTTATATGATGTGTCTGGAAATGTTTGGGAGTGGTGTGCTGACTGGTATCGCCCGGATACCTATCAGAAACAGCAAAGTGGTGAAGCCTCTTCAGTCAACCCAATTGGACCAGGTACGAGTTTCGACCCTCAGGAACCCGGAGTAGCAAAACGTATTCAGCGAGGTGGCTCTTTCCTTTGTACTGATCAATACTGCTCACGTTATATTCTGGGAACTCGCGGAAAAGGTGAAGTATCGAGTGGGTGCAATCACATAGGTTTTCGCTGTGTTCAAGACGTGCGATAACCCATAACAAGTCATTCGAAGAACAATGGCGTTTCGTATCGCCTCGTTATGTTTTTTGTAATATTTCTTTGAGCGCTGGGAGTGGCCTGGTGTTGACTACATCCCCTGCTTCCAAACCAGCCCTTCTGGCCTGAAGTACGCCACATCGCATCACATTGAGGCCCGTAGTTGTATGCGCATCTGTCGATATAGCAAGCTTTACTCCAGCTTCCTTTGCTGCAGCAGCAAGACGGTCATCAAGGTCCAGTCGCCATGGGTTCGCATTGATCTCGAGGCATGTTGTATTTTCGGCGGCTGCATCGATCACACGTTGCAAATCGACCTTATAAGCCGGGCGTCGATTAATCAGCCGACCAGTTGGATGACCAATACAATTAACATATGGATGACA
Organism: Pirellulales bacterium; assembly: GCA_039831725.1. Classification (GTDB taxonomy): domain Bacteria; phylum Planctomycetota; class Planctomycetia; order Pirellulales; family UBA1268; genus UBA1268. Next base: position 3,042 of record JBDOMQ010000149.1, on the reverse strand, counting down.
AATTGCATCCAGAAGACGATCCGTAATTTGTTCCTGCGACTGCTGCTGACCATAGTGCAGGCTCGCAACGACCCAATCAGCATGTGATAGAACATCGTCCGGTAAATCGAGACCCCCTTTTTCTAAAATATCGACCTCGATTCCTTTCAGAATAACTAGGGGTGATGATTCATCTCGCGCCAAGGATTCATTCAACCGCTCAATCGCTTCCCACTGCTCATAGAGTCTCTTCGCATCGAGTCCTCGCGCCATTGTGACTCTTTTACTGTGGTCCGTGATCGCAATATAACTCAATCCACGATCAATCGCTGCAGCCGCCATTTCAGCTAGTGTCGCCTCACCATCTGTTGCAGTTGTATGCATATGAAGATCACCGCAGATATCTGTCAGCGTAATCAGTTTGGGAAGTTCACCATTTTCAGATAATTCAAATTCACCACGATCTTCACGAAGTTCGGGAGGAATCCAGTCGAGACCTACGGCCTTATAAACATCTTTTTCACTTTTGCCTGCAAGGACCTTTCCGTCATTTTGATTCAGTACAGTTACTCCATATTCATTAATCGAGAGGCCGAGTTTCCTTGCTCGACTCCGTAGTCGGACATTGTGTTCTTTTGACCCTGTGAAATATTGCCATGCAGCACCGAATGATTTTTTTTCTACTACGCGCATATCGACCTGAATGCCGTATGGGCCTCGGATACTTGTTTTTGATTCTCCTCGTACAATCACGTGATCTGTATGTTCCCACGCTAGAAAGTGATCCATAACCTCTTTGGGCTTACGACTTTCAACAAGAAGATCGATGTCGCCCACTGTCTCTCTACCACGCCGCCAACTCCCTGCTGCTTCGATTCGTTGAACTACCGGAGACTCTTTCATCCACTGAATCAAAAGGCGAACAATCTGATCTGCTTCGTCCCAAAGTAGTCTTGAGTTATCTGGGTTTTGAGCAAAGGCAATATTGGAGAGGATCGATTGCTCGGTCTTTTTCCCAAACCCTTTGAGAAGACTAACTCTACCCTCTTGGCAGGCTACTTCTAAATCTTTCAGTGATTCTAACTCGAGCGCTGCCATTAACAGCTTCACCTTTTTCGGACCAAGGCCTGGTACCCGCATAAGATCAAAGACGACCTTGGGTACCTCTTCCTCCAACTGTTTAAGCATTGGCAGATGGCCAGTGTCCAATAACGTTTCCAGTTTTTGTGCAAGATCTTTACCGATACCCTCAAAGTCCAGAAAAGATCGATCACTTGCATCTCGAATTGATGCAAGTGGTTCAACTATTCCCTGAACTAATCGGGCGGCGTTTCTGTAGGCCCGGACGCGGAAGACATTACTTCCTTGATACTCCAGGAGATCGGCCACATGGTCAAAAATTGACGCAATCTCGGCATTTGTCACGATTGAGACTACTGAGCGGTTGTTGGAAGGGCTGCAGTCGGATACGTCGACTGCCACCCTTGAGCATACGCCCCGGAAGGCACTTTCGTGAATGCTGGTTGCCACGAATTTTTATTTTGTAACTCGCGTGGCTGAAATGGCATTTTTTGGCTTGCTGGCTTCCATGACGTTGTATGACCTGTCGGTTCCAGCAGTTTTGGAAATGCCCTGGTTGATGTTGTCGGTCCATTACCTGGGAGTACCGGCATATCGCTATTACCCCGCAATGGTGTTCCATACGAGTTTTGGATAGTACTCGTTGAACTGCTTGTTGCCGGTGGTATTGGCCGCAACGATGGTGAAGGAACAATTGTCTGAGGGTTATTTTGCTGCGGCGGGGTTGGCTGATGATTGCCAGAAAGACCTTGATCTCCCGATATATTTGGATTCGCAGGAACAGTCGCACCAAAATTAGGCGACTGTGAAGCATTTGTGTCTCGAGACAACTCTGGAATTGGTCTCAGCGAAGGTGCTGGAGTTAATGCTGGCGGACTCGTTATTTGCGGTTGAACGGGATTTTGTTGTGTTGGTGCATAGTTTCCACTTTGCGGAACTATTTGTTGCTGGTACGTACTGCTCGGAGCCGCTGGTGGCAAAACTGGTTGCTGAGTTGGCACTGTTGGCGACGCTGCCGTTCCGGCAGCACCCCACGCTTGAGGAGTCGTTTGAGACGGAGTCGCAAAGGGACTTGAGGCCACACCAGCAGGTCCTGGTACAGTTCCGGCAACAGCTGTAGCACCTGTGCCTGGCTGTACTTGAACGTACTTTGTTGTATAGACAGCACGATATTGAGTTACGGGGACACTTACTGCTTTTTGAACATAGTTCGTCACCTGCTCCATGCATTCAACCGGACATCCTGTACACGGATCAATCTCACATGAAGGTCGGTAACAGGTTACAGGCACGCATTGATATTGAGTCTGATAGGTCGTTTCTGGCACATAACTGACCTGCTGCGTAGGAACCATAACTGGCTGAGGGGGAGGTGCGGGTGCAGCTACGACAGCTGGTGCCACAATAGGCGTTACCGGCGGCGGTGCTGGAACCGGTGCTACTGCATATGCAGGAACAGCCGTTCTGAAGCAACCACAACCTGAAAAAAGTCCGGAAAGACAACATTGTGCCCGAACAGAGGCTTGGTCGCCTATCAATATTCCGGTGAAGAAAAACACGATTATTAAAACACGCGGCAAACGCATCACACTCTCCTTAAGTCTGGTGTGACAGGCTAGGCAAATAACCCTTTAAACCTGTCAACACTCTTACCCTAGGTTGCGATCGTGAACCGCCGCTCCATAAAAATTTCGTTTTGTTTGCTAAATTTTCTCAACTGCAGCGGCATATCTGGTACAGCCAATTTAACTGGTACAAACAGACAGCTTTGCCTCTCTTCAAACTCCATCATCGATATCTCGCTCACTCTATTTTGCAGAGAGATTTGTCCGGCACTGAAGCTCATAGTGGTCATAGAGTTCGAAAAAGGACTCTCTTAAATTGCCTGAATGCCGCTGAAAAACATCTTTGAGCAGTGCCCCATTGAATTTAATTGTCTTATTTTCAGAGAATTTAGCTAGAAGTTCTTGAACCAGCTGACGG
>JBDOMQ010000211.1:0-1548 GCA_039831725.1 Pirellulales bacterium | reverse complement strand
CACCGTTGACTTCACCAATACTCTTGTTGTCATGACGAGCAACGTGGGCAGTCAGTTGATTCAGGAGATAACAAAAGAGAAAGGGAGTGACGAAGAAATCCGTGAGGCTGTGCATGAGTCACTTGCAGCACGCTTTCTTCCAGAGTTCTTAAACCGCATTGATGAAACAATTATCTTTCATCCTCTTGGTGAGCAACATATTCATCGGATCGTTTCGCTCCAACTGGAGCAGCTTGTCAAACAGGCGCACAAGGCTGGCATCACATTGCAGTGTGGTGAGGCAGTTGTGGATGAGATTGCAAGGTTAGGCTATGACCCGGTTTATGGTGCAAGGCCACTTAAGCGTGTTATCCAGCAACAATTGCAGAACGAGTTAGCCAAAGAGTTGCTTGGTGGAGTGTTTACGGAAGGTGATTGTGTCACTGTCGACTTTGATCAGGACGAGTTTCTCTTCAGCAAAGAAAAGAAATGAGTTCACGAGACCGCTGACGTAACTGGAGATGCCTTACGTACGGTGGTTACGCCTTGCCATCTTCGATGCCAAGGCGAACGATCAGGTCTTCGCACCCCGGAGTCATTTTACGAAGCTTCTCCGCAATGACCTGTTTTTCGCTGGTTGTTGCCTTTGGTAACTTACCCTCGAATTTTGCAACTTTCTTTCGGCGATGCCGTCTTCGCTTGACTTCTTTCATCCGATTGCTGATTCCACCCATCATCATTCTCCTGGGGTTCTGTATTGTTTACTTACTGTAAAGCAGTAAAGTTCGAGCGTCAAAGGCTCCCACTGGGGTTCGGGCACAAAGCAATGTAAACTCTACGCATACTCAGTTAAACACCATCAGAGCAGTCACTCGGACGGGTGGCAGAGCGGTTGAATGCACCGGTCTTGAAAACCGGCAGACGTGAAAGCGTCTCGTGGGTTCGAATCCCACCCCGTCCGCCTTATCAGCAGGCAGTGCTTCACATAACGCGACTGCCCTCGGTTTATTCAGAAGACAAGGCATCTACAACAAGAGTATCGCCGTAAGTCTGATTTGCTGATGCATCTTGTTTGGAATTTATGCAGGTGGCATGAGTAGAGACACTCGCAATCCTTTGTTAACAGTCGCAGAAAGAATTCTATAATGCTGAAAAGCCGCATGCCTTGGATGTTTTTTTCTTTAGTCATATTTTTTCTTTGTGGTCTTTCCACTACTCGCTTGAGAGCTGCGGCCGCGTGACACCATGACCATCGAGAGCGAGCCGTGGTTCAAGAATTTCCAGGTTAATGCCGTTGTATGTCTGGTGTTTTTTTTGATTAATGAGCTGGTCGAATCGTCTCAGTAGTCGATTGTATAATCCCATTCGTGCCGCCTTCATGTCACGAGTTGTTTTTCGTGAAAGACTACCTCGGAATTGCCTTGAAATCCAGAAAATGTCTTCTGGAAATCTAGCTACAACCGTTGTTGTGGTTCATTTTTTACTATGGTCCAACTGAACCGCAGCAGCCCATGTATCGAATTCGGCAGCCATTTTTTTAACGAGAGCTGGTTTTCTGGTGGCAAGGTT
>JBDOMQ010000296.1:0-7423 GCA_039831725.1 Pirellulales bacterium | reverse complement strand
TTCGAATGGAACATCTTGCTGATTTTATTTCTATGGTAATGAAGGAACAGCGTTCACTTGGCGATGTCGCCATGCGTTCCGCACTGACTGCAGCCTGTGTTCGCATGCCACAGGAAGGCTGTGCTAAAAAACTTACAGTTGAACTAGCCACCGCGCCGCCGACAGCCAAAAAACTTCTGCTGGAACAACTTGTGTCGGTAGGTGGAGCGACTGCATTAGAAACAGTTGTGTCTGCTGCCCGTAGTAATGACCCGACCATGCAAGACGAAGCAACACGGTTGCTAGGCGAGTGGCTCACCGCCGACGCCGCGCCTGCGTTACTTGACTTGGCAACGATGCTGACAGAACGTAAGTACCAGATCCGAGCCCTTCGTGGTTGCATTCGTATTGCTCGACAACTGAACATGACACCCAAAGAACGAATGGACATCTGCCGCAAGACTCTGGCGATAGCAAGTCGTCCCGAAGACAAAGCACTCGTCCTCGACGTGCTGAAACGCCACCCGAGCCGCGAGGGCCTCCAGTTGGCCGAAGCATTGCTGGAGGATCCAGAACTCCGGGCTACCGCACAACCAGCCATCCGGCTTATCAAAGAGAAAGTTGGCGAAGCGTCCGTAACGGAGCGGGGCCTCTAAAGAAGCGAACTCATCAACTTACAACTCGAAGCGATATGCATTCATCATTTCTGCACGCAGTAGCGGCCTTCACACTGCTTTGTATGATCGCCGTAGCGTCGGTGGCATCGCCGCTTGAACGCCCGAATGTGCTCTTCATCGCCATCGATGATCTTCGGCCTGAACTCGGTTGTTACGGAGTGGATTATATCCAGTCACCGCGCATTGATGCGTTTGCCAGAACCGCCCGGCTTTTCAAACATCATTATGTAACCGCTCCGACTTGCGGTGCCTCGCGATACGCCCTGCTGACCGGCCTTAGCCCGAGAAGCAACTACGAAGCAGGTAATCTGGCCTTTCAACAGAACATCCAATTCACTGCGCAAAGGGAAATTGAATCGTTCCCCCATCTTTTCAAAAAGGCCGGGTATGAAACGATCTCCATCGGAAAGATATGCCACGGGAAACAGGATACTTTGCCGCGAAGTTGGAGCCGAATTCTGGATCGTGAAACCAAGCATCCTGATTTTCAGAATAACGCCGGCAAAAAACAGCGACACGCCGTTCGCGGGCTTGATCTTCCGGACGCCGCCTACTTTGACGGAGCAATGACGGATACCGTCATCAAAACTTTAGGAACGCTGAAGGACAAACCATTCTTTTTTGCTGTTGGATTCGTCAAACCCCATCTGCCGTTCTGGGCACCGAAAAAATATTTCGACCTCTATGATCCGGAGAAGATTCCTCAAGCCGATTGGGGTGAGCAGCCGGAATCGCCGTCGTATCATCCAAGCTTTGAGTTGATGCAGCAGTATGGCCATCATCCTGATGATGGTCTGGAAGATCCGGACTACCGACGGAAACTGAAACACGGCTACGCCGCCTGCGTCAGTTTTGTCGATGCCCAGATCGGGCGCATTCTGGACGAAGTCGAATCACTCGGCCTGAATAAGAACACCATTATTGTGCTCTGGGGTGATCATGGCTGGCACTTGGGAGAGCATCGCCTTTTCGGTAAGCACACCAGCTTCGAAAGGGCGTTGAAATCGCCTCTTATCATTCGAACTCCTGCAATGAAAAACAAAGGGAGGGCCACCAGCGCCCTGGTGCAGAGTATTGACATCTACCCAACCCTTGCCGGCCTCTGCAGTTTGACGCCTCCTGCGGATATCGACGGAAGACCGTTCCTTGATCTCCTCGAGGACCCGAATCTCCCCGGACCAGAAGTTGCGCTCAGTTACAACATGTCCTACGGCGCTCCGTTTCGAGGAATGCGCAGGATGTACGCCGTGACGATGCGGACCAAGGACTACCGTTACATTCAATGGCAGAAGGATCTGGGGCGAGGGGAGTTCATGTTCCAGGAACTCTATGACCATCGCGTTGATCCGGACGAGAAAGACAATCTGGCTGAATCGAATCCGAAAGTCATTGAGCGCCTTTCAAAACGCCTGGTTCAAATTCAAGCCGATCAAAACTAATTGAAGGAACGCTTGCTGTTTTTTGTTCTGTGAGGACCCTCCCGCTCATTCCGCTGAAAATTTTCCACTTTGTTGGAAACAATTGCCTCTTTCATTTCATTAATAAGCATGAGAAGACCTGCAAAGAAGTATCTCAGTATTTACCTCACATCGATTGTCTTGCTCGTAACTACGACGCCAACGGTGGCTGAGTCCTGGGTGGTGGAGAGCCAGGACGACTGGACCGCTGCCCGGGGAGCCGCGGACAACGTGGAGCTCACTGACGGCTTCGCCAAACCCAAGGCTGACAAAGCCAGTTTCCAGAGTGTCGTCAAAACCTTTTCCAAAAAGCGCAAGCTGATCTCGGTCGTGTTTGAGCAATCTCCCGTCTGGGACAACTGGGAGGCGATCGATGACGTCACGCCTTCAGGAGCTGGAAACGCCTACGTGTTTCTTCCGGTTGCGCCGGGCGATTACTACTTTTTTGCGACAAGAACTTGGCCCCAAATGGAATACCCAGAGGGGCTCACCCAACAAAAGCGCACGAAGTTCAGGCAAGAGTGGAAGAAGAATCACCCCAGAGGCTATCACGCCTGGCACAGCACGGACATGAAAGACTGGAAACTCCTCGGTCTGGTTTGCCCGTCCAGCTGCATGACCACGGCAGAATATGCTAACGGAAAGTTCTACCTTTATTACGACAAGCCCAATGACGAGAACCCGCACCTGATCGTCGATGATGATCTCACCGATGGCGTTCTCGGCAAAGAATACGGAGAGGTCTTTTCAGATCCGTCTCACGGTTCTGACGCCGGTGTCTTTCGTGATGAAGACGGCACATTTCACATGATCTACGAGGACTGGAGTCCCATCAATGCCCAGGAGAATGGATGGGATTCGCCGCTCGCTGGACGGGTTTCGAGTCCTGATGGCATCACGGGTTTTCAATACGGAGAGCATCCGCCTGCGGTAGATCATCGAACCAAGCCAACGGGGAAGACGGGTACTTACACTCACCCGGCCCAGAAGACTTCGAACAATGGCAAGCCGCTGGAATATGAGATTCACGAACCCAAGCAGGATGCCTACGGAGACTGGACGCTCATTAAAGTGGGAGATCATTATCACTTGTTTGGCGACTACGATTCAGCCGATCACAACAAGCCCATGAGAATGGCGCGTTTCCATACCGACGATCTGGACAAAGAATTCCAGTGGTCAGGAGAAATTGGTAAAGGCTTTCACCCCGACCCGAGTGTGGGATTCGGCGAAGGAAAGTTCTATGTGATCATTCAGAGAGCGACTGACTTCGTCAGCCCCGGCCCTTGGGTCGATAGTGTCGAGGCCCGCGCCGGAGTCGACAAGGATGGCGACGGCACGATCGATGGGTGGACCGATTGGCAGAGGGTCAAGGAGTCCTATTCTCAAAAGCCCGGTTTCGCACGCATCGTCGATGTGGCTCCCGCCATGGTAGACACTGCCACGTTGCCTGCAGGGAAGGGCTTTGCATTTGAGTACCGCACCTCTCGCCTCGACAACGGAGTCCAGCCGATCATGGATTGCGTCACGCTTGAATTTGAATAGACGGCAAAGCCACAACCAAATCGGTGCAGCAAAACGAGTGACCGCCGAGAAGCTCGCACAAATTCGGAAACAATTACGTAGGCCGTGTCATTATAAATGATTCCATATCGCAGTGTTTTGCTACGTTTGGGATCTGGCATTCAATCGGCGAATTCTCTGACACAAAGCAAGGCGGGAACATGAAGATCGCAATGACCTTGATACTCTTCGTTGCAGCCTCAGCAGGCTTCGCAAAAGAAGTTGAAGCAAAACCTTCAAAAGATTCCAAGCCAAACATCATCGTTATCATGCCCGATGATATTGGCTATGGCGACATTGCCAGCCTCGGTAATCCAGTCGTGCAGACTCCCAACCTCGATTCTCTCAAACGCGAGAGTCTGTTGTTGACCCAATATCACGTCAGCCCCCGGTGTTCTCCGAGTCGGGCGGTTCTCATGGGTGGGCGTCACGAGTTTATGAGCGGGGTAACCCATACCCAACACGAACGCGAACGGATGAGCTTGGACACCGTAACACTGCCGCAAGCCCTGCAAAGCGTCGGCTACACCACCGGGCATTTTGGAAAATGGCACATTGGAAGGGAAGAACCCTATCGCCCCGAGAATCGCGGATTTGATGAGAGCTATGGGATCGAAGGGGGCGGCACTCCAAAACTCTCTCCGAGGATCTATCACAATGGTGTCCGCCAGCAGAAAAAAGACGGTTACGCGACCGATCTGTTTTTTGAAAGAGCATTTGCCTGGATCGATCAGAAACGAAAAGAAGATGCTCCTTTCTTTGCCTATATCGCCCCCAATGATGCTCATGGTCCCTATAGCGGATTACACAATGTGCCCGGTAAAGACTACAAAAAGTATCTGGGCAAGCATCCGGAAGTCACCGAAGACACAGCAAAAGTCTATTGGATGATCGAGAATATCGATCGCCACGTCGGAACGATGCTCAGCAAGCTTGAGGATTGGAAGATCGCGGCTAATACGCTTGTGATCTACATTGGAAGTGACAACGGGAATTCGACGGGCTGGAGGGTGTTTAATGCTGGAATGAAAGGACATAAGGGTCAACCCTATCAGGGAGGAACGCGGGTTCCGGTCTTCTTCAGATGGCCAGCAGGAAATATTCCTGCCGATGCGGAATGCTCTGCACTCACCAGCCAGATGGACATCATGCCGACTCTTCTCGAAATTGCCGGTGCCCCTTTGACCGATCAGATCAAGCAACAGGTAGAGGGGCGCAGTCTTGTTCCCATGCTCAAGAACCCCGAGACCGATTGGGACGACAACCGGCATTTGGTTCACCACGTTGGTGCGTGGGAACAGGGTCAGGCTGCCCAATCAAAACACGCCAGAGTTTCGATCCAGAACAAACGATTCACTCTGGTGAATAACGAAGAGCTTTATGACCTACAGACCGACCCTGGTGAAACTGAAAACGTGATCGCTGAACATCCCGAAGTCGTGGATCAACTGCGTACTGTCTACGATCAATGGTGGGCCAAAGTTCTGCCGAGGCTGGTGAACGAAGATGCCTACCAGATACCCGCGAAGTGAGTTTCGTCGGTTAAATGACATAACTTAAAACACCTGAAATAGATGGCGTTTTATGAGGAGTAGATGGATGAGTAAGATCGGTAGAGCGATTGGTTTTGTCATTCTATTTGGAGCGCTGGGGCACGCGGTCTCGGCAGCTCCACCGTTGCCGAACGTGGTGATTATTTATGTCGATGATATGGGGTATGGAGATCTGGGAGTGCAAAACCCAGATTCATTGATTCCAACTCCCTATTTGGACCAATTGGCCCGTGAAGGAATGCGTTTCACGGACGGTCATAGCTCGTCTTCCCAATGCAGTCCAAGCCGATATGCGATGCTGACAGGTCGGTATCACTGGCGATATAGCGACACATTGACGAATGAGATGGGGCCCTCCGCATTTACCAAGGATCAGCTGACCTTACCGGAAATGTTTAAAGAGTTGGGCTATGAAACGGCTGCGATCGGGAAATGGCATCTTGGATTTAACTGGTTGGCTAATGTGAAGCCAGGAGTGAAGCTGAAGAATCGTAAGGATCCAGATGTAAATGCCTTCGACTGGACATTACCGGCTCCCGACGGCCCAACGAGTCATGGTTTTGACTACTACTTTGGTGATGGAACAACCAACAAACCGCCGTTTGCCTGGGTTGAAAATGACCACATTGCAGGGGACGTTCCGAACATCAATTTAACCCGTGAGATGACCGCAGCAAACTGCCCGGGGCCCGGTGTCGAGGGTTGGGACCACAAGAAAGTGATGCCGACTTTAACCCGGAAAGCGGTTGAATGGATCGCCAAGCGAGAAGGAGATACCCAACCATTTTTCATGTATTTTGCGACTAGCTCACCGCATGCGCCCGTTGTGCCGGTTGAGCCCTTTGTCGGCTCAACAAAGGTTGGCTCCTATGGGGATTATGTAGCCCAGACGGATTGGAGTGCCGGTCAGGTTCTCGGCGCGTTGAAGACGTATGGATTTGAGGACAATACCGTCGTGGTCTTTAGTTCAGATAACGGTCCGGCTGGATCCATGGAAAAGCGGTATTTGGATACGGGGCACAATAGCTCGGGCCCTCTGCGCGGGAGGAAACTCGACACCTGGGAAGGCGGACATCGTGTCCCCTTTGTGATTCGGTGGCCCGGGGTCACAAGCCCGGGATCAGTCAGTGATGCTTTGATAAGCCAAATTGATCTGATGGCGACCTTTGCTGCCGCTTTTGATTTTCAACTACCAGCAGGTCAGGCAGAGGATTCATTAAATATGATGCCGGTCCTTCGCGATCAAGCCGAGAGCCCACGTGACGTCCTCGTTCACAACAACAAATTATGGGGGATTCGAAAAGGGGATTGGGTCTTGCTCGAGAACCCCAAGGATAGGAGTCGAGAGGAGTATCTGAAGGCCAACCGTTTCCCAAAAATTCAAAAAGAAAGCGAAGTCATATACAACCTTTCAGAAGAAGTTGGGCAACGGGTCGATCTTCTAAAAGAGTATCCGGAAAAAGCTGCGCAGCTTCGTGAGATGCTACGTCAGGCTCGAAGTGAAAGGAATTAGTTGGGATCTTCACTCATGCCCGAGGGCGGACACACACCCGTAATATCAAACTTGTCATTTACCTTGGGTAGCAATGCACGCCAGCCCTACTTATGTTCGCTGAACCACCGAAAAGTGTGACCGCCGAGAGAATCGCACTCATTCGGAAACAATTACGCGGGCTGTGTCATTATTACTGATTCCACATCGCAGTGTTTTGCTACGTTTGAAATCTGGTAATCACTCGGCGAATTCTCTGACCAACACCAAGCAAACTTCGTGACCGCATATGATCAGGAAAAACAATTGCGCAACCGTCATTCTCACGGCTGTTTGTGGCCTGTTCGCGTTCGTTCCGACGGTTGACGCTGCAGGCTGGAGGGTCATTGGGGAAAATCCAAAGTTTCCCACAGATGACGTGATTGTCGCGTTCTGCTCGGTGACCGATCCGCAATACAAACTCCCAGCCGATCCTGCCGCAGCGGATTGCACACCTGCGATTCAACGAGCTCTCGATGACGCCAGCGCAGCCGGGGGCGGTACTGTTTTTCTACCGGAGAGCCGATACCGCTTAGAGGGCATGCTGACGATTGAATCCAACGTCGTTCTTCGCGGACGCTGGAATCTGATTGGTCCGGACCGCCCGGCTGAAGGTACGATCCTGATGATTCACAATCAGGAGCACGAACAGAGTGTGCTCCT
>JBDOMQ010000216.1:0-7471 GCA_039831725.1 Pirellulales bacterium | reverse complement strand
ATGCTCGGGTAAGTGGCAGCCATGTAGGAGCTGTAGCCATTGAGCTTGTTGATGGTGAAAGTCGAGAGGTCACAAGCGAGCAGTTCATAAGCGACTGGCGACTAGCAGCAGGCAACTTTCCTGGGGTAGAGAGTCTTGTTTTTAAGACAGAAAATATTGGCCCGGGAGGGAAAGCGGTTGAGTTCAAGTTGTTGGCTCGGAGTGACCCAGAAGCCGTTCGTCAGCTAGAGGAAGCAGTCGAGCGGTGTAAAGAGTGGCTGGCCCAATACCCCGGAGTCATAGATATTGACGACGACTCTCATCCTGGTAAGTGGGAGTATCAGATTCGAGTGAAACCTGAAGCCGAAGCAATGGGTGTGTCTCTTGCAGATCTTGCCGGAACTGTTCGAGCAAGTTATTACGGCGAGGAGGTGATGCGGCTTCAGCGAGGTCGTCATGAAGTAAAACTCATGGTGAGATATCCGCAGGAAGAACGTCGAAGTGTTGCGACACTTAACGATGTTCGTGTGACGAGTCCGGACGGTGTCAAGCGACCTCTTGATGAGTTAGCGGAGATAGAAATCAAACGAGGCTATTCAGAGATAAATCGATTAAGTCAAAAGCGTTCGATCACGGTTGTCGCTGATATTGATGTCGCAAAGAGCTCACTTACAAGTGGCCAGATAACCGGGGATATGGAAAAACGACTTATGCCAGATTTATTAGCCGAGTACCCACTTGTGAGCGTTCGATGGGAAGGAGAGCAGGAGCAAACTCAAGAGAGTCTCAGAAGCCTGGGTGTTGGTTTTATTGTTGCTCTGTTTGCGATGTTTGTTCTTCTCACGATGGAATTCAAGTCATATTTTCAGCCATTGTTAATTATCGCAATTATTCCATTCGGGTGTGCGGGGGCGGTGTTTGGCCATGCTTTGCTGGGGATGCCGTTAACCATATTCAGTATGTTTGGTCTTGTTGCGCTGGCTGGTGTTGTTGTGAATGATTCCATTGTTTTAATAGATTTTATTAACCATCGCGTTCGGTCTGGCATGCCACTGTTTGAGTCCCTTCGTGAGGCAGGGCGATTGCGATTCAGGCCCGTCTTTCTTACGAGCGTAACGACAATAGGCGGTCTTTTTCCGCTCATGACAGAGACGAGTTTTCAGGCTCAGTTTCTCGTGCCGATGGCTACGTCACTGGTCTTTGGCTTGGCGGCTACAACATTGATTGTTCTTGTACTTGTGCCTGTCATGTATTCATTTTTTGGAACATCCACGCACTCGGTAGTGGATGAAGAATCAGATTGGCAGGAAGTAGACGCCGAGTCGGCTACTCATGCTGTGGCCTAACGTCTTGTTCTCTGATCGTAGTGAGAGGTTAAATCACTAGACGACCGAAGCAAGTAGGTTCTATTGTGGCTTCCGTGGAGTGAAGAACACTCTATTTGTTGCAGAGGAAGTGGCAGACATCACCGTCTTGCATGACATACTCTTTGCCTTCAACCCGCAATTTTCCTGCAGCACGAATTTCTTTTTCACTGCCAAGACTCTCGAGGTCTTCTACGGAATGGATTTCCGCTCGGATAAATCCCTTTTCAAAATCTGTGTGGATGACGCCAGCTGCTTGGGGAGCTGTTGCTCCTATTGGCACGGTCCAGGCACGGACCTCTTTTTCACCTGCCGTGAAGAAGCTTTGTAGTCCAAGGGTTGCGTAGCTAGCTCTGGCAAGAACGGCTAAAGCTGGTTCACGTAATCCAACATCCGAAAGCATCTCAAGACGGTCGTCATGGTCAAGTTCAGCAAGTTCAGCCTCCAGTTTTGCACACACGGCAACGACATCAGCGTGAGCGGAGGAGGCGGCTTCACGAACTTTTGTTACCAGTTCACCTGTTCCTTCGAGATCGGATTCATCAATATTTGCGACGTAAAGAATGGGCTTTGCAGAGAGGAGGCCAAGTTCTTTGATGGCCGCTTGCTCTGTATCTGTGAGTTCAAGAGTTCGGATTGGTTTTTCTTCTGCGAGATGGCTTTGGCACTTTTTTAAGACTTCAAGTCGGCTCTTCGCGTCCTTGTCCTGCCCTCGTGCGTTCCGTTCTGCTTTGGGCAAGATCGTTTCAAAGTGCTGGAGGTCGGCGAGCAATAGTTCAAGCTCGATTGTTTCCATGTCAGCAACAGGATCAACCGTTCCGGCAACATGAATCACGTCTGGGTCGTCGAAGCATCGCACAACCTGTAGGATTGCATCGACTTCGCGGATGTGCGCAAGGAACTTGTTTCCCAAGCCTTGTCCCTCACTTGCACCCTGCACGATTCCCGCAATATCTACCAGTTTGAGTGCTGCAGGAATGACTTTTTGCGTTTGTACGTGCGCCGTAATTCGATCAAGCCGTTCATCAGGAACGCTGACCATACCCTCGTTAGGTTCGATCGTGCAGAAGGGATAATTCTCACTTTGTGCTGCCTTGGAAAGAGTTAACGCATTGAAAAGCGTACTTTTTCCGACATTGGGCAGGCCAACAATACCAGCTTCCATAAATGTTACGAGGTGGCAGTTGCCGCCCTTTCTCCACCAAAGATAGTTCTTCTAGCTACCACCCACCAACCCGGCCGATCAAGTCCTCTGTACGGAGAGTTTTCTGGCAGGTGCTGGATTAGATATGTGTGTGCTCCTGCCAGATTGTGGTACGGAAGCGAAGGGAAGAGATGGTGCAATGCGTGGTAGCGAATTGAAAACGGAAAGAAAAGAAGCGTAAGCGGGTCATTGCGTGTGAAATTACATGAATCGAGAATATGCGATTCAACGTCACTTGTTTCTCCATCTCCATCAAAGTGGTGGTCTGCAAGTTGCCGCATCTGATTCATTACAAGTGTTGACAGCCCAAGCAAATAAAGGAGTGGAATACGACTTAGTGGTGCAGCGCCTGTAAAAACAGCAAGTGGGATAGCAGCTGCTCGAATAAAGCAGAGCATTTCCATTGCAGTAATTACTTTCCGGTCAAAGTCGTTGATCTGTCGTCTGTATTTTAAATTCAGGGTGAGTGAGCTGCCCCGTTCGAGTACAAACTCACGAAGTCTTGGATGCAGAAAGCTTAATGGTGCGAGCAGGAAACGGAGAAAGACGATAATGGGATACGCCATTATGAAGAGGCTATAGCATAGAGCACTCTTCCAGTTGCCTGCCTCTAATACATTGGCAACGTACTCTGGATCTTCAGGAGTGCCATACATTCGCTGGCTATGATGGTCACGGTGATGTCGAGTGAAAAAGCATGAGGGTGTTAGTGTGAAAACACCAACGAATAGATTCCAAGCCACTTTAAACGTTCGCATCTCGTTTGAACCGAGGTGGCAGACTTCATGAATTAGCGAGCCCAGTCGGTAAAGCCAAAAAACGGCGATTGGGAATGCCACGATTTGTTGCCACGATCCGAGTGGTGCAAGCAGGTAAATCATTGCGGCGGAATAAGCGAAAGTCAGGCTCAACAAAAAGTCAGCCCAGTAACGTAAGGGCGATACCTTGAAGAAATTTGTGTCAGACTGGCTGATAGTTTTGCGGGCGTCGCGAATCCACGAGGGCACACTGCCTTTGTAGGAAGAGTCTGTCAATTCGTTGTTCGATACGTCAATGGCCTCAACTGTTTGTTGCATTGAACTTTCCTCTATACACTGGCACAGTGCTGGCGAAATATATTACGGGCTACTTTGAAGGGTAAGCGTTGTGGAAACTAAGTTAGCGCTGCCTGCTACTAGCATAGGTAACAGACCAAAAACGTCGAAATCTCAAAAGGGGTTATCGTCTAAAAGCAGCAAAAACACGCTCGTGGGTGGTTCTCAGAAAATCCTTGGCCCTTCATTCTTCAATCGACGTGCTGACTCAGTCGCCCGAGAACTCTTAGGTTGCTGGATTATCGTCCAGCGAGGCAAGCGGTATCAAGAAAAACACTGTATTTTCGAAACAGAGGCATATCTGGGTCCTCAGGATCTTGCCTGCCATGGTCGTGTCGGGCCAACACGCCGCAACCAGACGATGTTCGGACCTGCCGGATATTGGTACGTTTACCTCTGCTACGGGATGCATTGGATGCTGAATGTAGTGACCGGACGGGAAGGTCTGCCAGCTGCTGTGCTTCTCCGTGGGGCAGGGGAGTCAGTGGGCCCTGGCAGACTTACGAAAATGCTTGGTGTCACGAAACAGCATGATGGAAGACAAGCCAACTCAGTCACGGGGTTATGGATTGAAGAAGGGGCAGGAGTGCCGCGTCGTCAAATCCAGCGGACGCCGCGCATCGGCGTCGACTACGCTAAAGAATGGGCTGAAAAACCATTGAGGTACGTTGTTGATCCAAACATCTTTGCTGCGCGTTCCGTAATAATAAAGTGAATGTAGCGTTAGTTATTAGTCCAGAGAAGAAGGCCTGAGGGGGAGTTGAAATGTTGACTGTTTTGCATAATGAAATTCGCTATGGTTTCTCAACTAGATTGCTCCTAGTTTGTGTTGTCGCAATGTGTGTATCAGGAGTTTTTATGATAGACGATATTCGTGCGGAGAATCCTTCTGCGATTACCAAGGCAACTTTTGGAGGCGGCTGTTTTTGGTGTACCGAAGCCGTGTATGCCGAAATCCGTGGAGTAAAAAGTGTTACAAGCGGTTACACGGGTGGTCGGATTCCAAAACCGAACTACAAACAGGTCTGCAGTGGTCTTACCGGTCATGCTGAAGCAGTTGAGATTGAGTACGATCCGGCAGTCGTGCCATATGAGAAACTTCTCGAAATATTTTTTGCAACACATGACCCAACAACACTCAATCGGCAGGGCGCAGATGTAGGTACTCAGTATCGTTCAGCAATTTTCTATCACGATGACAAACAGAAAGAGATCGCCGAGAAAGTTATTGCAAAGCTCAACGAATCAAAAGTTTTTTCCTCACCGATCGTGACCACACTGGAGAAAGCAAAGGTTTTTTATCCTGCCGAGAACTATCACCAAGACTATTTTGCAAATAATGGCTATCAGCCTTATTGTCAGGCAGTTGTTGCCCCCAAAGTGGCAAAAGTTCGTAAGGTCTTCAAGGAACTTTTGAAAGCGGAGTGATTTTAATGACAACACCGCGGGCTAAGGGACGGTGGTCGTCATTCCATTTTTGAATAGGTGACGAGTTCAGTCGTCAGCGTATCTTGCGATGAGTTCACCTGCTTCAACTGGGCTACCAGGGCTGACAAGCACTTCTGAAAGTGTTCCATCTTGCTCCGCATAAACTGTTGTTTCCATTTTCATGGCTTCTAAGCTCAGGATTTTATCACCCTTCTGGACGGTATCTCCCGGCTTGACGGCAACCGTCACAATCAATCCAGGCATTGGAGCGCCAATATCTCGAGGGTTCCCAACGTCAGCTTTCGGCCGCTGCTGGATTGTGCCTTCGAGCGTGCGGTCGACGACAGAAACGCTCCGAGGCTGCCCGTTCAATTCAAAGAAAACAGTTCGCGTGCCGTCCGCATGGGCCTCTCCGACTGTCAGAAGACGAATGACAAGCGTTTTGCCAGGTTCGATATCAACAAAAAGCTCTTCGCCGGGCTTCGGTCCCTCAAGGAAAGCCGGTGTGGGTAGGACGGCGACATCACCGTATTTTTCTCTGTGTTCAACAAAATCTTGAAAGACTCGTGAGTAGAGAAGCCATGATGAAACTTCACGCGGGGTTGGTTCGCGGTTAACAAGAGAAGTGACTTCAGCGGTTGCCTCTTCCATATTAGCTGGTGGAAGCGTGGCTCCTGGACGACCATCGATAACGGTCTGATTACGAACGATTCGTGCAACTACATCAGGCGGAAAGCCTCCTGGTGGCTGGCCCATGCGGCCTGACAGAAGGTCAACTACCGATTCAGGGAAAGCAATTTCACGGGTGCTTTCAAGAAGTTCACTCGCCTTCATCTCATTTGTAACAAGTAGAAGTGCAAGGTCCCCAACCGCTTTACTGGTCGGTGTTACCTTGACAATATCACCAAGAAGTTGGTTGACCTCTGCGTATGTGCGGCACACATCTTCCCAGCGGTCTGTGAGCCCAAGAGCCCGTGCCTGTTCAAGTAAGTTGGTGAATTGTCCGCCAGGCATCTCGTGAAGGTAGAGATCGGCATCCGGTGCTTTCATTCCGCACTCAAATGGAGAATAGTGTTCACGAACCGCACCCCAGTAGTGTGTCAACTGTCGAAGGGGCTCTGGGTCGAGGCCGGTGTCGAGGTCAGTGTTCCGTGTTGCCTCAACGAGGGCATTGAGGTTTGGTTGACTCGTGAGTCCAGCAAAGGGCGCCATGGATACATCGACAATACTCGCTCCATGCCGAGCAGCCTCCAGGCAACTTGCCAGTGCAGCACCTGATGTGTCGTGGGTATGGAAATGGATCGGAAGACCAACTTCGTCGTGGAGTGCCTTTGCTAATCTGCCTGCAGCAAATGGCTTACAGAGACCAGCCATATCCTTGATAGCCAGAAGATGAGCGCCTCGTTTTTCAAGTTCTTTTGCAAGGTTTACGTAATACGTAAGTGTGTATTTGTCGCGTTTTGGATCGAGAACATCGCCGGTGTAACAGACAGTGGCTTCGCATAAGGCTCCACTTTCCTGAACAGCGGTAATGGCCACTTCCATGTTTGGGACCCAGTTCAGTGGATCAAAAACTCGGAAGACATCGATTCCGGCCAACGCAGATTCCTTAACGAATCCTTGAACAACATTGTCAGCATAGTTGGTGTAGCCCACGGCATTGCTGGCGCGAAGGAGCATTTGGAAAAGAATGTTTGGTACCTTCTCGCGCAGTCGGGTCAAACGCTCCCAAGGACATTCTTTCAAGAAACGCATCGCGGTATCAAAGGTTGCCCCACCCCACATCTCGAGTGAAAAGAGACCACTTGCAAGCCTGGCGTATGCGTCAGCAACTGCGATCATGTCGTAGCTTCTCATACGAGTTGCCAGGAGTGACTGATGTGCGTCACGCATTGTGGTATCTGTCAGGTAGAGGCCTTTGTGAGACCGAATGGTAGAAGCAAATTTCTCTGGTCCAAGTTCGAGAAGTTTTGTCCGGCTGCCGGCCGGTGGGGCTTGCTGAGAATCAAACTCTGGCACGCTTGCTGGACTTCGACGTACGACTGGCTGACGGTTTTTCATCAGCGGATTACCATTTACGATGGTTTCGGCGAGAAAATTGAGAAGACGAGTGGCACGATCTTGACGGATTGGGAAGTCAAAAAGGCTTGGTGTTTCATCAATGAAGCGAGTGGTGCAATTTCCTGCGAGAAACTCTGGGTGCGTTACGAGATTGATAAGAAATGGGATATTAGTTTTGACTCCTCGGACTCGAAACTCCTGGAGGCACCGTTCGATATGACCAGCTGTTTCGACGTGAGAGAGCCCTCGTGCAGTTACTTTGACCAAGAGCGAGTCAAAGTACGGAGTTACAACGGCTCCAGAGAAGGCTGTGCCTGCATCGAGTCGAATGCCCATGCCGC
>JBDOMQ010000341.1:0-7473 GCA_039831725.1 Pirellulales bacterium | reverse complement strand
GTGAAGCTCGCGAAATAAACCCCATCGATGCATTTATTCAAGCAGAGTTGGCAAATCATTCGCTGCCTGTTCCACCTAAAGCAGATCGTCGAACGTTATTACGCCGGGCGACCTACAACGTAACGGGTCTGCCACCATCAGACGAAGAAACACGAAACTTTCTCACTGACAGTTCACCAGATGCGTGGGAACGAGTTGTCGATCGGCTACTGGCATCATCTCACTATGGTGAGCAGTGGGCTCGGCATTGGCTGGATCTTGTTCGATACGCAGATACCAATAGTTATGAACGGGATGGGAATAAGCCACATTCATGGCGGTATCGTGATTATGTCATTCGCTCATTTAATAATGACAAACCATTCGATGACTTCGTGATTGAACAGCTTGCTGGTGATGAAATTTCAAAGCCCACGGTAGAGAGTCTTATCGCGACAGGATACTATCGTTTGGGCATCTGGGATGATGAACCAGCCGATAAACTCCAGCATCGCTACGACCAACTTGATGATGTGGTTGCGACAACAGCGAAAACATTTCTTGCAATGACTATCGATTGTGCCCGATGTCATGATCACAAGATCGATCCAATTCTTCAGAAAGATTACTACTCTTTCCTCGCATTCTTTCAGAATATCACACCTATGGGTGACCGGCAGATGAACCCAGACTTCATTGAGCAGCCTCTCCCCAAAGGAGATATGACACCTGCAGAAGCCAAGGATATTGCGGTTGATAGAAATCGTCGGCTTCAGGAAGCCCGTGGAGAGGTGAAAGCCATCCAGCGACGAATCAAAGAGCACGGTGAACAGGCGCGAGATGAACTGACAAAGAAAGATTTAAAAGCATGGCATGAAAAGATACAGCAGCTCGAGCAGGAGAAGGCGCAAATGGGAGCCGCTCTTGTTGTTACTGAATATGGAAATAAAGCATCAGACACGTTCGTTCTCTATCGCGGAAACCCCCATGCAGAGACGTCTCCTGAACTCCTTGTTGAGCCGGCGTTTCCGTCTGTCTTAAAGGCAGTTGCTCCTGTGATCGAGCCACCTGAAAGTGGTCACTCAACTGGTAGGCGGCTCGCCCTTGCAAAATGGATCGTGTCAGCAGACAACCCGCTGAGCGCACGAGTTCTTGCAAATCGTATCTGGCAGTATCACTTCGGTCGCGGGATTGTCCGAAGCCCCAGTAATTTTGGCTTCGCCGGTGACCCTCCCACCCATCCTGAATTACTCGACTGGTTGGCGACAGAGTTGTTGCGACAAGACTGGCACATCAAAGACCTGCAGAAAACAATTATGATGTCGGAGGCATACCAGGCAGCGTCGACACCAAATGAAAAAGCATATGCAGTGGATTCAAGAAATGAATTATTTTGGCGATTTGATATGCGACGCCTTTCGGCTGAAGAGATACGAGATACAGTTCATGTAGTCAGCGGTGCTTTCAATCCAAAGATGTACGGTCCCGGTATTTACCCTGCGATTCCCAAGGAAGTGTTGGCAACGCAGTCGAAACCAGGTAAGGGGTGGGGAAATTCATCACCAGAAGAACAGGCTCGTCGTAGCGTATATATCCATGTCAAGCGATCATTAATTACTCCGATACTTGCTGATTTTGATCTGGCCGATACCGATACAACATGTCCGGTGCGGTTTGTCACAACGCAGCCAACACAGGCTCTCGGCATGATGAATAGCGAATTCATGCAACACCAGTCAAAAGTATTTGCTGAACGCATCGCTCAAGAAGCTGGTGGCCCAGATCGATCAGATACGGAAGCCTGTGTGCGGCGAGCAATTGAAGTTGCTCTTGTTCGGGATGCACAAGACGATGAAGTGGCGCATGGTTTAGCGCTCATTGATGAACTGGAAACAACCGAGGGCATCAGTCCGGGCCGATCACTCGAACTCTACTGTCTGTTTCTTTTAAACCTCAATGAATTTTCCTATCTCGATTGATCCAAACAGAAATTGATTGAAGAAAAACCAGAGAGAACTTTGGAATCAAGAATGAATACACCAGACCCCAAGCACCGTGGTACGTTCTGTGGCCAAACCCGACGTGAGTTTTTCTGGGAGGCCGGGGGCTCCTTTACTGGCCTGGCGCTCTCCGGCCTGTTGGACGGCGACTTTTTTGCCCGTCAAACGCATGCGGCTGATGGAGTTACGGGGTATCAAAACCCGCTGGCAGCGAAGCCGCCGATGTTTGCACCCAAAGCGAAGAGTGTCATCTTTCTATTCATGTATGGTGGGCCAAGTCATGTGGACACATTTGACTACAAACCTGCCCTGTATCCCCTTGATGGAAAAATCATCAAGGTAAAGACAAAGGGTCGTGGTGGTGAGCGGAGTGAAAGCCGAGCCGTTGGGCCAAAGTGGAAGTTCAAGCAGTACGGCCAATGTGGAAAATGGGTAAGTGACCTCTTCCCTCATATTGGTCAGCACGTTGATGACATTGCGTTTATTCATTCCATGACAGCAGACTCACCAATTCATGGGTCAGCAATGCTCCAAATGAATTCAGGAAAAATTCAGTCAGGTGCACCGTGCCTGGGGTCGTGGGTGAATTATGGTCTTGGAAGCGTCAATGAAAATCTTCCTGGATTTATGGTCATGCTTGACAAAAAAGGCGGCCCCATATCTGGAGCAAAAAACTGGGCGAGTGGCTACATGCCAGCGACCTATCAGGCAACACTCCTTCGAAGTCAGGGCGACCCAATTTTAAACTTGGCGCCGCCAGACGATATGCCTTTGGCAGCTCAGCGTGCCTTGCTGGATTCATTACGACAATCAAATTCACAACACTTTCTCTCACGAGGTGATAACTCGGAGCTTGCCGCCCGAATTGCCTCCTACGAATTGGCGTGGCGAATGCAAGAGCATGCTCCAGAAGCGGTTGATCTTTCTCAAGAAACTGTGGAAACGAAGAAACTCTACGGGCTTGATCAGGATCGAACTGCCCACTTCGGTCGACAGTGCCTTTTAGCCCGTCGAATGGTCGAGCGTGGGGTTCGCTTTGTGCAGGTATATTCTGGCGGTGCCCATAACGATGACAACTGGGATGCTCATGGTGACCTTGAAAAGAATCATGAATTTCATGCAGGCAATACGGATCGGCCGATTGCTGGTCTTCTGGCTGATCTGAAGCGTTCAGGCTTACTTGATGAAACACTTGTGATTTGGGGTGGTGAATTTGGCCGACAGCCAACAGCTGAATATGCAAAAGGAACAGGGCGAGATCATAATTCTTTTGGCTTTACAATGTGGATGGCAGGTGGGGGTGTGAAAGGTGGAGTCAGCGTTGGTGAGACTGACGAACTTGGTTCGGCAGCTATTGCACCTGGACCGGGGCATGGCAATGGTGAGAAAGCTGGATATCACGTGAAAAGCCTTCATGCCACAGTCCTTCACTTGCTAGGTCTCGATCCAAATCGATTAAGCTACTTTTTTGGGGGACTTGATCAGAAACTGGTCGGTGTCGAACACGTGGAACCAATCAAAGAATTGTTGGGATAATGAGAATTCAGAACCGGATGCAAAAGTCTTGCAACGTGTTGATGCATGCCGCTGTGTCGTTTGTATTATTTTTGTTGTGTCTGGTTTCCACGAGTTCGGCCCAGCAGCCAAATGTTCTTGTCATTCTGGCTGATGATCTGGGGTACTCGGATCTAGGCTGTTACGGCGGTGAAATTCCCACGCCGAATATTGATGCATTAGCAGCCGGTGGTGCTCGTTTGACACAGTTTTATACGTCGGCACGATGCTGCCCAAGCCGTGCGTCACTCATGACAGGGCTCTATCCAACGCAGGCTGGTATCGGCGACTTCGTGAGTTCGAAGCCAAATAAGAAAAGAGGCCCGGGATATCTTGGTCGTCTCAGTGATCACTGTGTGACCTTAGCCGAAGTCTTGAAACCTGCAGGATACGGTTGCTATTACGTCGGTAAGTGGCACATGCATACAGCAACCGGACCAATTGTCCGCGGCTTTGATGAATTTTATGGGTACACAAAAGATCATTCACACGATCAATACGATGCAGGCTATTACATTCGCCTGCCAGAAGGACGGCAGAAGGAAATAGATCCACCCGTAGAGGATTTCTACGCGACGGATGTCTTTAATGAGTACTGTCTTGAGTTCATAAAGAAAGGACAGGCCACAAAAAAACCATGGTTTGTCTTCCTGGGACATTCTTCCCCACATTTCCCGATTCAAGCGCCTGCCGATCGCGTTGATCGCCATGAAGCTGTGTACAGACGTGGCTGGGATGTCTTGCGTGAAGAGCGTTTTAAGCGAATGCAGTCTCTGGGTCTGATCGATGGGGAGCAATGGACGCTTACTCCTCGGTCGCTTGTCCCAGTCGATGAAGATGATATTGCCAATGGATATTCTGGGAAGCACAACCCAGCGTGGAGTTCACTATCTGACGATCGCCAAGGTGACCTGGCACGACGGATGGCTGTCTTCGCAGCAATGGTTGAAGGAGTTGACCAGGGAGTTGGTCGGATTGTTCAGCATCTCAAAGCTACAAACTCACTTGAGAACACACTGATCCTTTTCCTCAGTGATAATGGGGGGTGTTACGAGTGGGGCCCGTTCGGTTTTGATGGACGTTCTCGAACAGGTCAAAACGATCTTCGAACGGGCAAGGCGCTCCGCGAGATTGGTGGTCGTGGTACACATCAAGCGTATGGAAGTGGTTGGGCGAATCTGAGTAATACGCCCTTTCGTCTCTATAAGCATTTCACACACGAAGGCGGTGTGTGTTCACCGTTGATTGCACATTGGCCGAAAGGCATCCAGCCACAGCATGAGTGGGTACGTGCACCCGCTCATATGATGGATATCATGCCAACACTTATTGAGGCATCGTCAGCAACCTATCCGTCCAAGAATGCAGCCGGTGGTGTCTTGCCTTTGGAAGGCACAAGTCTTTTCCCCGCTTTTCGTGGGAAAGAAATTCCTCAACGAACGATTGGGTTTGATCATCAAGGGGCCCATGCGCTTCGTCAGGGTGACTGGAAAATAATTTGGTCAAAACGCATGCCAGAAGCCATTTCCTGGGAGCTCTACAACCTTGCTGATGATCGGTGTGAAATGACAAACCTTGCTGCAAAGCAACCCGATCGTGTGAAGCGGATGGCTACTGATTGGGTAGAGTGGGCTTCACGAGTGGGTGTGCATTGGACAGAACCCGCCTCACAAAAATGACCACACAAGGCACAACACAATCATTCGATAAGGGAGTCGTTATGCGCGTCGAAGTGAGTAAAAAAATCTACTGCAGTCTTTTAGTGATCGTCGGTGTTCTGGTTCTTTCAGGTACCAGAACCTACGCCGTGGAACGGTCACCAAATATCATTATGGTTTTCATCGATGATATGGGGTGGGCCGATTTTTCATGTTTTGGTAACACCGCTGCTTCGACACCCGCCATTGATCAATTGGCTGAAGAGGGCGTGCGATTTACACAGTTCTATGTGAACTCACCTATCTGCTCGCCATCACGGGTTGCCCTTACAACGGGACAGTATCCTCAGCGATGGCGGATTGGTTCCTATCTTGCAGGTCGATCTGCGAATCAGAATCGTGGTATTGCGGAATGGCTTGATCCGGCTGCACCAACTCTTGCTCGGATGCTTCACGACGCTGGCTACACCACAGGTCATTTTGGAAAGTGGCACATGGGTGGGCAGCGTGACGTTGATGACGCACCACCAATCACTGACTATGGCTTTGATCGTTCTCTCACGAATTTCGAGGGCATGGGCGCAAAGTTGCTGCCTTTGACCATGACACCAGATGGGGAGCAAGGTCGTATATGGCAGGATGCAGAACGCTTGGGAAGTCCAGTGACGTGGATGCAGCGTTCCAAAATTACAGGTGGCTTCACTGCTGCTGCTCTTGATTTCATCAAAGAAGCTCGCGCAGCCAAGAAACCGTTCTATCTCAATCTATGGCCGGACGACGTGCATAGCCCATACTGGCCGCCGGTTGATCAGTGGCAGGAAGGAAAGCAAGAAAAATACCGGGCTGTGCTTGAGGCTATGGATGCGCAACTTGCCGTGCTTTTTGAACATATTCAAAATGATAAAGAGCTCGCACAAAACACGCTCATTCTAATCTGTTCTGACAACGGACCAGAACCAGGTGCTGGTTCTGCAGGACCGTTACGTGGAGCAAAGACAACGCTCTACGAAGGTGGTATTCGATCACCACTAATTGTCTGGGGCCCCGGAATAGTTACCCAAGAAGCGAGTGGAAGCACGGATACAGAGTCATGTTTTGCAGCCTTTGATCTTGTGCCGTCACTTCTTGAGATTGCGGGAATTCAGCATAGTGAAGAAATTCTATTTGATGGGATAGATGTCTCACCCGCACTTCGCGGTAAGCAATCAGTGAGTCATGGTCCAATGTATTGGCGGCGGCCACCCGATAGAAAGATGTATAAGGCACTCGGTGATACAGTGCTTCCTGATCTAGCGGTTCGAGAGGGCAATTGGAAGCTTCTGTGTGATTATGATGGACAAAATATACAGCTCTTCGATCTACAGAAAGATCCGGGTGAAAAAAACAATATTGCAGCCGATTTTGAAGGGGTTCGGGATCGTCTTTGTAAGCAGCTTGTTAGCTGGCACGAAGACCTTCCATTAGATAATGGTCAATCCCTTGGCGTGCAAGAAATGCAGAAGGCACGAGTGGGCCCTGCAAACGTCACAGGATATTCACTGATAGCTGCCGATGGATCTAAGAAAACGCTGGCAGAAGTCAACTCTGATGGAAGCGTCGCATGGAAGGTCTCGTGCGGGGCGATACACGATCTTCATATTTTACCGAATGGTCATCTTCTCTACCAGGATGGGTGGACTCATATCATTGAGCTTGATCAGAGTCGACAGAAAGTATGGGAGTACGATGCCGCAAGTAATGGAAATTCAAACAAGAAAGTTGAAGTCCATGCGTTTCAGCGGCTTACAAATGGTGACACAATGATTGTTGAATCTGGGCCAGCTCGGATCCTTGAAGTAAACAACAATGGGGTTATACAAAAAGAGATCGCACTTACTGTCGATACGCCTTCGCATCATTCAGACACTCGCAACGTGAGAAAAACTGAAGTTGGAACCTATCTCGTTGCCCATGAAAAAGATGGTGTGGTCCGCGAATACGATTCAGCTGGAAAAGTTATCTGGGAATTTGACGTCCCTCTGTTTGGGAAGCAACCAAAGTCAGGGCATGGCCCAGAGGCTTTTGGAGATCAGGTCTATTCTGCTATCCGACTTGAGAGTGGAAATACACTTATCGGAACGGGCAATGGTCACAGTGTGCTTGAGGTAACCCCCGACAAGGAAATTATCTGGAAGCTTGATCAACATGATCTCCCGGGTATTACACTGGCTTGGGTTACTCAGGTGCGGCGAATCGAAAACGGAAATACGTTGTTCGTAAACTGTCACGCGGGGCCGAAGAAT
>JBDOMQ010000174.1:0-7482 GCA_039831725.1 Pirellulales bacterium | reverse complement strand
TGAGAGGAAGTTGCAGGACAACTTTTGATCGCCCTGCGCCGCTTGGCGTGCCTCGAAACATTGGCCATGCTTCGGGGCCTGCAGCATTTTCAACCCCGCTACAAGGAGTTGACAAAAGAAAGAGCAGGAATAGCAGCAGTGCCTTTGGAAGAATATTCATGGTATGACGCCGAGAAGGGGGGTTACGCTTTGGCTGATGCGCGTTGATAGAGATTGATAAAATCTTCCGATGAACAGGGACGGGGATTAAAGCTGCTCGTCCATTGTATGGATGCCTCTTGGGCTAGACGCTCGATCTCATTCGTTTTGGTATACGTCCCTATCACATCATCAAGTGATTGGTAGAGGCCTGTCGTTTTCAGCAAGGCGTGTATCCAATCGGCTAGTGAATCTTCAGGAACAATGGTACTGAGTCCAGCAATGGCAGCCAGATCCCTGTATTGATCCTGCGCGACTTTTCCATTGAATCGTATAATGTGTGGCAGCATGAGCCCAACAGCCTGACCATGGGCGACCTTATAACGTGCCGTGAGCGGATTTGCTGCCCCATGAGCTGCTCCAAGCATGGCATTTTCAATAGCAAGTCCAGCCCAAGCCGCCCCAAGTTGAACAGCTGACCTGGCATGAATATCCGTTGGGTTGCGGAAAACATCGGGGAGATTTTTGGTCAGTAATTTCCAAGCTTCCCGTGAGAAAACACGCGATGCTGGTGTGGCCTTAGTGCTTACGTGGCTCTCCAGGGCGTGCGAGAGTGCGTCAATTCCGGTAAGTGCTGTGACGCGTGCTGGTTGAGTTACGGTCAAGCATGGGTCCAGGATGGCTACTCGGAAGGCGGCGTTGGGGTCACCGCAGGCCAATTTCTCTCCTGTTTGTGCGTCACTGATAAGTGCAAAAGACTGCGTTTCACTGCCTGTGCCGGCAGTTGTTGGGCAGCCAATTGATGGGAGGAGTGGGCGGCCGGTTGTGCCGCGGCCTTGATAGTCTTCCATTTTTCCACCGCAACAGAGCAGGAAGTTGATTCCCTTTGCGCAGTCCATAGAACTACCACCGCCGAGACCGATAATGAGGTCTGGGCCAAAAGCCTTGGCGAATGCGGTACCAGTTTCTACCTGTCGTGTTGTCGGGTTTTCTGTGAACTCACTAAAGACCGTTGTTTCCAAGCCCGAAGCCTTGAGCGAGTTGACGCCTGCGCTTGTATGACCCGCCGCAAGAACACCAGTATCACTTACTATAAGTGCGCGTTTGCCATTCAGTTCTTTCGCCACAGCACCCAGCTTTGAAATGCTTCCTTCACCAACGAGGAGTCGCGTGGTCGCACGAAATGTAAATAGTGACGGCTGCACAGCCGGCTTTTCCGACTCGTGTGTCATAGGTCTATCTGCCTGATTGAGCCGGAGCAGCGGTTGCGGTGGAGACCAGCTCTGATGTTGCGGCCATTTGAAGAGCTCTCGAACGATAAAGGAAATCGATGATGTTGCCTTCATGAGGTTGCAACCAATCGAGCTTTATTGTCGGCAGAGGGCCAAAATTTAAACGATCAATATGGTTCGCGTGAATCAATTGATGCTGAAAGCTACTGTCGTTTGTGATGGCCGTTGCAACAAGGGTGGGGCCAATTCGGTCCAACATTTTCTCCTGTGGACACTTCACCACACTGCAAAATGGAAACATATATTCCGCGTGCGCAATTTCTGGGTCCGGGGAGTCGCATTCGACAATGGTCGGTCGCAGCCATCCACATCGTTCTCCTTCTACAAATCGAGAGCCGAATGATGCGGTTGCATGACGAACGCCAGGCTTATCAAGGAGACTTTCTATCTGCTGCCAGATGGCTTTGGCAGCACCCGGAATGGTAAATGCGGCAAGCGTCGCCTCAGGGTCATCCGGAGGACGAACATCCTGCGTCCCAATGCGCTCAGCGAGTGCGTCAGCAATTTCATCAGTGTGACGACTTGCATAAATTGCAGAGCAATTGATGCACCCCCGACCACTGTTTGCAGCGATACTCTCCGCCATCACATCAATGTAGTCACGCCAGTTGTCAACACAGTCATCTCCTAGCAAGATTTTAGAGAAACCTGGGCCATGGACCTGAACTGCAGGGTTGCCTCGATATTGCTCAACGGTTTTGGCTGATCCAAAAATCATGCTTCGCCCACAGTCCGCAAGGATCGCAGCACCCACATCTGTAGCACCGGGATAAAGCCCAATAGCTTCTTCTGGAATACCGGCCTCAATCATCGCCGCAGCCATTCGATACGGGGTCCACGGTTCTTGACCGCCCGGCTTGAGCAACAAGCCAACGCCAAGTGCGATAACAGGAAGCCAGAGTGTGTGGACGCCAGGTGAGTTACTCGGAAGAACGAGTCCAAGGACTGGAGACTGGCACTGGTAGCTCACGATAACATCTCGATGCTCTGTGCCATATCCCTTCCACAGTATGTCTGGCGAAAGGCCTCGTGAGAGTGCGTCGAGCATTCGATCCATATTGGATAGCACAAACAAATTCTTTTTCATGTTTGAGTGGCAGAGGCTCTCCGGGAGACCGGTTGTTGCCGACTGCTGCCGGGCAAAGTCATCAGGAGACTGCTTGACGCCGCCAACCTCGACTGTCCCTAACGCGTAAAGGTTCCCAGCAGTTTGGAGCCGCTCGACAATCTCCTCAGGATCAATTTTGAGAAGGGCGTTCCTGGCGTTGTCCGCTTTTCGAAGATCGCGGCTTACGATAGCACCGCCAACTTGACTTACCTCGGCAACTGGCTCGCCGGTCATGAAATGAACTAGTTTATTTCTTTCGAGTGATTCGTATGGTTTGCCGAACCGAAAAGCGGTGAGGTGCATAGTGTTTTCTCCTACCAGAGCGAGGTCTTGTGCTACTGAATCTTATGTGACGAAAAAAAGTGGACGGGTTTCCAAAAGACACGGTCCGAACGGTACTGGTCACGTCGTGTTCTTTAGTAAACGCCGACTGTTGTGGCCGTAGCTAATTTGCTGAAAGGTCGCACGCCACTAATGCCATCCCATGGATAATGTTCGTATGGGCGTTCCCGCTCACCTTCGTCTCGTTCAAGGAAGCCAGGAACAAACGTTTCTTTTGTCAGCGTTGTCAATTTCACTCGGCCCGTTCCCCCGTAAGGCACCACCGAATTCGTGTCATCAAAATCAACGACCTCGATCACTGCGCGTGGCTGTGGCGAATAATAAGCAATCGTGTAGCCGTCTTCGGGAATCACGGGGCGAGAGGCCGCAAGTCCCATCAGCGTATTCCCGTAAGTAGGGGTCATGAAGGCGCCGTCGAGTAGTTCTTCGACTGCGAATCGAGTCCATTGAGGAGTAAACTCGGTTCCGCCGGAAAAAATGCCTGTGATGCCAGCTTCTCGAATGGTTGTCCCCTTCTTTTCAAGAGCAATCGCCAATGCCTCAAGCAGTTTTGGTGTGGTGAACATGCAGCGAATATCATGACCTGATTCAAGGACGGTGATCGCTTGGTCAATGCAGTGGTCCTTATAGGCTTCCAGATGTTCCATCCATCCTTTTTGGATCAACTTGATAACCCAGCGTGGGTCGAGGTCAATGCAGAAGCAGATGCCACCTCTGTGCTGGGCAAGGTGTTCGATAGATAACCGAAGCCTTCGAGGCCCTGAAGGGCCAAGCATTAACCAGTTTGCACCCTTCGGGAAGTACTCCTCAGGGAGTGTTTCACTGAACTCCTCGTAGTCGGTTCGGAAGTCTCTCAGGTTCACGCGGGATTTTGGAGTACCGGTGGTTCCGCCTGTTTCGAAAACATACGCCGGTTGGCCGGCAAATCCTTTTGGAATCCAACGGGTTACCGGCCCTCCTCGTAACCATTCATCCTCGAATGCCGGGAACTTTTTAAGATCATCGAAACAGGTAACTTCCTTGAGCGGATCAAAAGTCAGTTTTTCTGCATACTCAAGCCAGAAAGGCGATCCTGTTGATGGATGAAAATGCCAGGCGACTATTTCAGCTGTGTGGGCGTCGAGCTTTTCTCTGCTCTGAGCAATACTTTTTTCATCTGCAACTTTGAATACAGGAGGTGTTTCGGTTGTGTCTGCGGGCATTGAAGGAACTCTTTCAGAGGTATTGGATGTTGGCCAGCGAGTTGGTTGTATAGGGTTAGGATACTTTGGGCTAAGGCAAGAAATTTGAAAGTTTCTAGCCTCTTTGTGTTGTAGTATCTTGAGTACGATGTGGCGACTTTTTAGGGCTTATATTTTTCAGTGCGTGTCTATCAGTTTTGGCTTTCATCCTCTGGCATTGCAAGTTGGCTCAGAAGTTGCATCACCCCATTAAAGTGAGCCAGCCGGGGACCGTATCGATCAATAAATTCGCCGAGTGCATAATCACTGTCGGTGAAGTCTTCCGCACTCTCGGCAGCTTCCTCGGCAAGTGTCGTAAGAAAATCAGTATGGACCTGGGATAATCCCTTTGCTGCTTTTCGGCACGCCTGTGCGACGTATGGGTTGTTTTCCCGCCATGTTTGCAATTCTGCGGCTCGTTGACGGTGCTGGAAAGAAACATGCTTCAGTACATCACCGAGGAGATCACATGATTTCTTCTGGGTCACGAGTATTTCTTTGAGGACAGCAACCACTTCTGATTGCGAACTGTTATTTTTTTGCTGAGGGACAGTAGTATCTTGAGGGTTCTCCGTCGATGTGATGTCAATTTGTGTGCAGTGAGATGGAAGATCAGGCATTTTTTTAAGTGTCCGTAGGCGGCGATAAAACGCAGTCAACTCCATTTGCTGAAAGCGTTTCTTCAGAATGTGATGGTATCCACTCTTTTCATTTCGACCAAATGGCGAGGCCCATAATGCCGGTGTAACCGTTACAGACTACTCCATTTGGAGCAATCGGATGTTTTGCACCACCGGTGATTCAAGACTCTTCGATGTTCTCCCGATGGATTCAGGCGGCGGGCGAAGAAAATGATGAAACCGCCAGAGGTAGGTTGTAGCCAACGTGGCGAACCCCCTGTCAACCGTTTTCGGAGTCCGTCGATGGTTTCAAGCGTAGTGTCATCGCATGATATGACGTTCGGTTTTTTGACGGTCTGCGATGCGGCAAATATCGGAATGTTTGGCGGATACCTGCTGGTGGACATTACGGGACGACCACTTGAGTTTCACTGTACAGCACCTCTACGGGTAACGAGGGCGCAGGAGATTTTGTATGGCGCAACGCTCCAAAGACATCTGCACGGTGAGCAAATAGGTGGTCCTTTGCTGAAAGCCACACAGCTGTCACCAGTTGCGGTTCTTACAGATCGAGAATCATTGCTGCACGCACGCTCGTACGGAGCAAGTCCGGTGGTGGCAATTCAAGAAACGGATAGTCAGGAAAACAGAGAAGAAACCTTGTGCCTCGGTGCTATTCGGCTACGCCCGCATGCAGAAGATATGTCAAAAATTGATCAGCTTCGTCCTCACTTTGAAACGCTTTGTTCAAGCATTGAACTCGCCGAACCATTTGATCGTATTCGAGCTGCAATTGACGAAGCCCAGCATCATTGATCGGCTAATACTTCATTTAGAATTCTGTTTAGTGAACTATGTCAGCACGTGAATCTGAGCGATCAAAAAGGTCTGTTGAAATTGAGTCAACTGAATGTCGTCTTCCGTCTTCACTTGTCTCGACAGTGAAATCGTTTGTCGTGCCTGCGAGCCAAACACTTCAGGTGCCGGTCCAGGCAAGTCCAGTGGAAATTCAAGACGTACAGTTATTGCGTCAACCAGTTGAGATTCACAGTCATCAGTTTGTCAGCGATTCATCCTCGCCGTTGGAGATTGATGATCGAGAGGTTCGCACTACGTCGCGTGCTGCGGTGGTGCGAAAACGTACTCGCATTCAGCCGCCTCAGGATGTCGTCAAATTGTCGGAGAGGCTTTTTTATCTCCTGCAACCAGATCTCGAGACGCTCCTGGCTGGCTGCCACTTGTCTTTTCCTCATGAGCCATTTCCATTTCAGTTTGACGGTATGGCTTTTCTAATGCCTCGCTTTGGGGGCATTTTGGCCGATGAAATGGGGCTGGGGAAATCAATGCAGGCAATTTCATCACTTCGACTCCTTGTTCACTCAGGGCAGGCTCGTAGTGTGCTCGTTATTTGTCCGAAGGGACTCGTTTCAAATTGGGCTCGAGAGCTATCCGTGTGGGCTCCTGAGCTTGTTGTTGGGGTGATTGCCGGCGATCCGGAGCGGCGTCGGTGGCAGTGGTCGTTGCAGGATGTGCCTGTCAAGGTGGCCCATTACGAAGCTGTCATTCGTGACCGTTCAGTTCTTGATGCAATGCGTACTGAGTTTGATCTTGTCATTCTCGATGAAGCACAACGAATCAAAAATCGCGCAAGCCAGACAAGTAAGGCAGTCTGTTCGATTCCTCGAAAACGCTCATGGGCGTTGACAGGGACTCCGGTTGAGAATCGGTCTGAAGATCTTGTTGGTATC
Organism: Pirellulales bacterium; assembly: GCA_039831725.1. Lineage (GTDB taxonomy): Bacteria > Planctomycetota > Planctomycetia > Pirellulales > UBA1268 > UBA1268. The sequence continues at coordinate 1,014 of JBDOMQ010000174.1, read as the reverse complement.
TTTGATTTTGTTGCACCTGGACAGGTTCACGACGGCATGTCTCCTCGGGCTCTTGGTGCTGCGGCCAAAGGGCATTGCCTCAGGCGAACAAAAGACAAAGTCCTGAAAGATATGCCACCTCGACTCGATACGGACCGATATATTGAGCTCTCGAATGAACAGCGAGAGACGTATCGACGGGCCGAAGAAGAAGGTGTTCTGAGGCTTTCTGAAATGGGCCAAGAGGCGACTATCCAGCACGTTTTTGAACTGGTGCTACGGCTGAAGCAAATCTGCAACTTTGATACGGCAACGCGTGTAAGCGCAAAAGCCGATTGTCTTGCTGCAGAGCTTGAAGAGGTGCAGTCGAGTGGGCGGAAGGCCATTGTTTTTAGCCAGTGGGTTGAGACGCTCTCCCGCCTTCGTGAGAGATTGAAAAATTTTAGTCCGCTTGAATATCACGGAGGAATGTCGACCGCGGCTCGCGATGACGTCATCGAATCATTCCGAAATAAAAGCCAGCACTCAGTGCTCTTACTTTCATATGGAGCAGGGGCAGTAGGGCTCAATCTTCAATTTTCACAATATGTTTTTCTGTTTGATCGATGGTGGAATCCAGCCATCGAGGATCAGGCGATCAATCGTGCTCATCGGATCGGAGCAGCGGGTGCGGTAACAGTTACGAAGTTTCTTTCTGTCGGCACGATTGAGGAGCGAATTGATGAAGTGTTGGCGAGGAAGAGGAACCTTTCGGATGTCATTCTCTCGCAGGCAGAGCCGGAGCCTGCTGCAAGTATGTCCGCGGAGGATATTTTTTCTTTATTTGGCCTGAAACTACCAAATCAAGTAGGCCGCCGAGCTGCTTAAGGTGTGGCGGGTTCGAGTCCGTTGTTTTCTGCGTTTCCAGCATGCCAGCGCTGGTTTGTTGGATTCGTCGGGTCGTGAAAGTGCTTCTGAGGCAATATCTTCAGTCGAGACAATCAATTATCATAGGGGAAAGTGTGTCGTGTCTCCGAAGGTGTTTTAATGTCTGCT
>JBDOMQ010000335.1:0-7483 GCA_039831725.1 Pirellulales bacterium | reverse complement strand
TGACTTCTTCACGTCGACGTCTCCAGCAATCTGACATAACCTATTCTTGCTGAAGAAACGATTTGATCCAACTCCAAGGCAGAGTTTTCCATGCAAACAACGATGGTTTCAATTGGGGACACTTCACTTGCCGTTCAGATCTGTGGATCGGGACCGCCGCTCGTTCTCCTTCATGCGTTTCCTTTGGATCACACCATGTGGCATCGGGTCTTGTCGCTGGCCGATCATGCCCGTTTGATTATTCCTGATCAGCGGGGATTTGGCAGGAGCACATACAGCGATCCTGAAAAGCCCTCCATAGCGAGTATTGCTCAACTGGCTGACGATGTAGCGAAACTCCTTGATGCCCTTAACATTGAAGAACCTGCAACCATCGCCGGCATTTCAATGGGCGGATATGTCGCCCAACATGCTGCCATTCGGCATCCTGGGAAAGTGTCTCGACTCATTCTTATAGACACGAAATTTTCAGCAGATACACCAGAAGCACGAGCAAACAGAATTGATCTTGCTGCAACCGTTGGCAGAGTGGGCCAACACGTTCTTGCAGATGCAATGGTACCAAATCTTTTAGCGGCAACAGATGCAGCCCGTTCCCAACCAGGACGATCTGCAAATGAAGAATTTCTCCGAAAGCTCATTGGCAAGCAATCTGTTGAGACGATTCAGGCAGCACTTGGAGCACTCGCCGATCGTCCTGACATGTCTGAACCCATGCAGCATCTTGAGAAACCTGTTCTCCTTATCTGTGGCAGTGAAGACACCATCACACCACCTACTGTTATGGAGTCTATGGAGAAGATACTTCCACAGGGGCACCTGCTGGTTGTTGCCGACGCTGGTCACCTGGTCCCTTTAGAAGCCCCGGTTGTTTTCCACGAAGCCGTCCGTTCCTTTCTTGCCCGTCCAGTGGAACCGGCTGAGAGTTCTTAGGGACCGATGGATTCATTCCGCCAGTACGTGAGCCCTTCTTGCTATTTTGCTGTGGTGGCATCGTTTGCCCCTGCGTACCCTGCGAGTTGCGTAATTGCTGTTGAAAGAATTTCCTTGCACCTGAGGGATTATTTTCAATAGCTTCCTGAATTGTACTTTTGAGAACTTCTTCTCGACGTGCACGCCAATCGAATGGTTCTTGTTGTTGCGTCCCGATGGTTGCCTGACCAACAAAATACCCGAGTATTATTGAGATGCCGACGGCAATCGCAGGTGCAAACCATTGCCAAAGATCAGTAGGTATTTTTGAAAACCGATTTGATCTACCAGAACGATGATGTGTGCCATCAACTGCAATCATTTCAATTGTTGTAGCAAGTAAATCTTCAGGGGTTTCTGCCTCTGGTAAAACATCAAGCGTTTGCCACAGTTCTCCGAGGTCAGCTGCTGGCGTTGCAACAGGAGCATCATGCTGGGTTGTATTTTGATTGTCACTTTTGCTCACTGGGCTTCCTCTTTTTCCGTGAGAAGATAAGGCTTGAGTACTTCTCGTAATTGTTCACGGGCGCGAAAGAGTAATGATTTCACCGCAGGCACTGATAGTTTCATGGCTGCGGCTATTTCGTCATACGAACAGTGTTCAAACTTTGCCAGAAGAATCACCATACGCTGCCGCTCATTCAGGCTGGCAATGGCCTGCTGCACAATCGACTGAAGTTCAACACGATCGAGCTGACGGGCTGGTAGAAGTCCACTTGCTGCAACTGCCATCTGTTCAAGCCCAAACATATTCCCTGAATCAGACGGGCTTGAGGCCACTCCCCACTCTTTACGACGATAGGCCCGCTGTCGAAGATCACTGGCAATATTATTTGCAATCGTATGAACCCAGGTTGTAAATTTCGCCTTTGGTTCGTAGCGATGGCGAGCTCGATACACTCGCATGAAGACTTCTTGCGCAAGATCTTCTGCAGTGGAATGGTCACCAGTGTGATTGAGAAAAAGCGTGACAAGTCGTGGCTGCCACAATGCAACGAGTTGCTCAAACGCTTCCGCATCACCATCTCGTACGCGAAGCATCAACAGCGTGGATGGATCAGAGATTGTTGCCATGGCACGACTGACAAATCGGATAGGGGAAAACGCCAAAAAAGAATAGAGACTTGTATCTTATCGCCTATTCATTGGTTTCTTATATGGCGACACCTTCTAAACCTCGGTATCAAGTGTTTTTTCAACGAATGCGCGTACAGAATGTTCCGTTCAAACATGAGTCTGGACAGTTTGAAAGGATCTTTAGACCACCACTTTCCTCGGAAAAACAGTGGAGCGGAGGAGGCTCGAACTCCCAACCTCGGCATTGCGAACGCCGCGCTCTCCCAGTTGAGCTACCGCCCCAAAAGAAAAATCGATTTGCTTACTCGTCTCTTTCGGGTCTTGATCGTACGAACCGCCCGGGTGGGTGTCTAGCGGAGGGTATGGCGGTCTACAATACTGAGAGTTTTCATTTCTTTTGTTTTGGCAGACTGTTCCTCTCCGTATGCAAGTCCCTCCAATCATTGTTCGTGGTGCCAGAGAACACAACCTTCGTGATGTCACTGTTGGTCTTCCACGGGGTCGACTGGTGTGTCTTTCAGGAGTCAGTGGATCAGGAAAATCGAGCCTTGCCTTCGACACGCTCTATGCAGAGGGACAGCGACGCTACGTTGAAAGTCTTTCAACGTTTGCACGACAGTTTCTGGGTCAACTTCCACGGCCTGATGTAGACAGCGTGACAGGCCTCTCACCTTCAATCTCAATTGCTCAGAAATCAGCTGGCCACAACCCACGATCGACCGTTGCGACGATGACTGAGATTCATGACTTTCTCCGTGTGCTTTACGCGCGAGTCGGCACGTCATACTGCCCTGCCTGTGACAAAGTGCTTGAGGCTCAACCACGAGACCAGATCGTTGAACGAATTATCAGCGTCCGATCTGGACAGCGATCAATGATTCTGGCGCCTCTCGTTCGACAGGCGAAAGGAACCCATCGCGACCTTTTTACTGACTTGGTCCGCCAGGGATTTACCCGAGCTCGTGTTGACGGATCTATCCATCGAGTCGAAGACCCACCGACTCTCGAAAAGCAGTTCAAGCATACGATTGAAGTTGTTGTCGATCGGCTAACTATCTCAGAAGAAACTCGTAGTCGTCTTGCGGAGTCTGTTGAACTTGCCATTCGGACAAGCGGTGGTCAGGTGATTGTGAGTAGTGAAGAGGCCGAAACAGAAGACCAGCCGGAAGACCTGACGTTATCAAGCCAGTTCACGTGCGTATCCTGCGGGGTGAGCTATGACACCCCAGAACCCCAATTATTTAGTTTCAATAGTCCGCTTGGAGCCTGCTCCACATGCGATGGACTTGGCGATATTTATGGCATCGATGCCAAAAAATTACTCGTTGATCCATCACTTTCCGTGAAAAAGGGTTGCTTTGGAGTACTTGGTCGATTTCGTGATATGCCTCGATGGACGCGCCGGCTTTTCAATGCAGTCGCTGCTCACGCTGAGAAAAAAAAGAACTATGAAGCCGGCGTCATGCTCGATACGCCCTGGCAGAAACTGACACCCACTCAGAAAAAGATCTGGCTACATGGAACAGGCCTTGAAACGATTCAGGTTTCGTGGCGACGTGGCCGTGCTGAACGTGGAGCCAAAACAAAATTTGAAGGTGTCCTCGCGATGCTGACAAATCGTTGGCGAAATGCAAAAAGTGGAATCATGCGTCGGATGCTCGAAAAGTACATGAGTGTCAAGCACTGTCATGTGTGTGACGGTGCGAGGCTGTCTCCTCAATCACGCGCTGTTCGAATTACTTCAGCAGTGGCATGTCCGACTGCAACACAAAATATCCAAAAAAAGAAAAGCTCTCGTAAGAAATCAAAATCCCGTGAAGCCGCCTGGGAACTCTCGTTAGATAGATTCTGTGCGCTACCTATCAGTGAGGCTCAGGTCTTCATCTCTGAATTAATTCTTGATGACACGCAACAGATCATTGCGACAGAACTCCTCAAAGAGATTCGGAGTCGCCTGCAGTTTCTTAATCAGGTCGGGCTTGGCTATCTTGCGCTTGATCGCAAGGCACCAACGCTTTCCGGAGGTGAAAGCCAACGCATTCGACTTGCTGCTCAGATTGGATCGGGGCTTTCTGGTGTTCTCTATGTTCTTGATGAACCGTCAATTGGCCTCCATCCACGAGACAACATTAAATTACTTGGAGCACTTGAAACGCTTCGAGATAAGGGAAACACAGTTGTTGTCGTTGAACATGATGAAGAAACGATTCGTGCCGCCGACTGGGTCGTTGACTTTGGACCGGGTCCTGGCAAACGTGGTGGCGAGGTCGTGGCAACCGGCTCACCGCAGGACATTGAAAAAAACAGTCGAAGTATCACTGGTGCATTTCTTTCTGGGCGTGATGCAATTGTTTTGCCAAAGGCACGACGAAAGCCAGATGATCGAACGCTCATTCTTGAGGGTGTTCGTCACAATAATCTGAAAGAGATTGATGTTGAGATCCCTCTTGGGCTGTTTGTCTGCATCACCGGCGTTTCAGGAAGCGGTAAGAGTTCACTCGTGAGTGACGTTCTCGAGCCGGCCCTACGCAGCATGCTTGGCAGTGAGGCTGCGGTACCGGGTGACTTTGATGCACTCATTGGTGGAGAACAACTGGATAAGGTTATCGTTATCGATCAATCACCAATTGGCAGAACACCACGAAGCAATCCCTCGACCTATGTCAAAGTGTGGGATGATATTCGGAAGCTCTTTACCATGCTCCCAGATGCTCGGCGTCGTGGCTGGAAAGCTGGCCGATTTTCATTCAATGTCGCAGGTGGTCGCTGCGGCGCGTGCGAGGGGCACGGATCAACACGTCTCGACATGGACTTTCTGGCTGATGTCTGGGTTACCTGTGATGTATGCGGCGGCACCCGCTTCGCCCAGGACACGCTTGAGGTTCGCTGGAAAGGCAAAAATGTTGCTGACATTCTGGCAATGGAGGTGGGCGAGGCGCTTGAATTCTTTGCCGACGCACCAGACATTGCTCGAAAACTTCAGACGCTCTCTGATGTAGGTCTTGATTACCTACATCTCGGTCAGCCATCGCCGACGCTTTCTGGTGGTGAAGCACAACGGGTCAAGCTTTCTCGGGAACTTGCAAAACGTTCGACTGGCAACACGCTCTATATTTTGGACGAGCCAACGACTGGCCTTCACATGCATGATGTTCGACAGCTTCTGGATGTACTTGATCGACTGGTGGATGCAGGAAACACAGTTCTCGTTGTGGAACACAATCTTGACGTTGTTAAACGGGCTGATCATGTCATTGATCTTGGTCCAGAAGGTGGTGCTGGTGGTGGGCGTATCGTTGTAGAAGGGACACCAGAAAAAGTTGCTCGAACGCGTGCATCAGAAACAGGCAAGGCGCTCAAGCCAGTCTTGATCCAAGCCAAAGAACGTGCTTCAAAAAACAAGACCGGAAAGCGTCGGCCAGCGAGAAAATTATCTACAGTAACTCCCGCAGCTGTCGAACGTGCCCTTAAAAAATCGCTGACTGCTATTGAAAAACAATCTCGTGACCCCGGACCTGCAGCGATGATGGTCCGCGGAGCAGCCCAGCACAACTTAAAACAGGTAAATGCTGATCTCCCACGGGGTGCAATGACGGTCTGCTGCGGACCGAGTGGTTCAGGAAAAACATCACTCGCTTTTGACACGTTATACGCTGAGGGTCAGCGTCGGTACGTCGAGAGTCTGTCGCCATATGCTCGGCAGTTTGTCGGTCAGGTACCGAAACCAATCTTTGAGAAAATTGAGGGGTTAGCTCCGGCGGTTGCTATTGAACAACGTTCAACTGGAAGTACACCACGATCAACAGTTGGCACATTGACAGAAATGTATGACTTTTTCCGTGTGTTGGCCGCTCGACTTGGCGTAATGCATTGCCCTGACTGTGGCGTGCCTGTCGGTGCCCAAAGCGTTGATGAGTCGGTCGATCGCATTCTTGATATTCCTGAAGGAACACGAATGCTTCTGCTTGCTCCGGTTGAACTCAAGGTTGGGCAGACTCCGGAAAGCTTCCTTGCCGGGCTCAAGGCAGCAGGATATGTGCGACTTCGAATTGACGGCACAACATACCGGCTTGATGAAAACCCTCCACTGGATCGCAAACAGAAAAACAGACTTGAACTCGTAATTGATCGAATCACATCCAACCCCGAAGAGCGAAGCCGAATTGCCCAGAGTGTTGAAGCAGCTTTTGAAGCAGGGAATGGAACACTGCTTGTTGCCCGCGCCGTTGATGATGGCCATGGCAACCCTTTGGACGAGCCTGATTGGCCAATTGATATCCATAGTCGTTTTCTTGCATGCCCTGAGTGTGGCCAAGGTTTTCGCCCGCTCGAACCAAGAGAGTTTTCTTTTAACAGTCCGCTCGGTTGGTGCGAGGTCTGTGACGGTCTAGGAACGCGTACAGGTGTTGAGCACCAGTCATTGATCCGTGATGCATCCCTCACTCTTCTTGATGGCGCACTCGACTTGTGGCCTGACCTTTCTCAACCGCTGAGTAAAGCGATGCTGAAAGCTCTGTGCCAGACAACCGGATTACCGGGGGACGTACCGCTCAATGAACTCTCTGGTCTTCAGCAGCGGGTTCTTTTTGAAGGCACCGGTGAAAAATGGATTGACGTCAAACGACCACGTGGCGTACCGGGTCGAGGGCCATGGTTTTCATTTCAATTCAAAGGTCTCGAAGAAGCCTGTGAAGATGCCTCACGAATGGTGGCTGCAGTACGGCGCAAGGTTGATGCCGTGATGGGTGAAGTGCCGTGTAGTGAGTGCGGCGGCAGTCGGCTAACAGCTGAAGCCAGTGCAGTCACACTGTGGAAACGTACCCTTGATGTCTGGTGTCGCATGCCGCTGGGCAGACTCGCAAACGAGCTACGTGCCATCACCCTTAAAGATGACGAACGCTCGATTGCCGGCGATCTTCTTCGTGAACTCACAAACAGGGCTCAATTCCTTGATGAAATCGGGCTTGAATATCTTGATATGGCACGGCCAGCAGGCAGCCTATCTGGCGGAGAGATGCAGCGCATTCGACTTGCCGCGCAGGTTGGCAGCGGCCTGACAGGCGTGCTGTACGTGCTTGATGAACCAACCATAGGACTTCATCCACGTGATACCCACCGACTTATTCAGGCACTCGTTCGACTCCGGGATCTTGGCAACACAATTGTGGTGGTTGAACACGATCGAGACGTAGTGAATGCGGCAGACACCTGTCTCGACTTTGGACCGGGAAGTGGTCGCGAAGGTGGCATGATTGTCGCACAGGCAGCACCAAAAAAACTTGAAAAGACAAAGGCCAGTATCACTGGGCCATATTTATCAACACGACGTGCCTGCGACGCAGTACTTGAACAGAAAAATGAACATGGGCGTCGTGAGCCAGAGAATTGGCTTGAGGTACAAGGCATTCGACATCGAACGCTTAAAAATCTTGAT
>JBDOMQ010000058.1:0-1575 GCA_039831725.1 Pirellulales bacterium | reverse complement strand
GCTTCCGCAGACCGCAGTGCTAATAATAGAAAATATGATTGATAAGAATTTTTGCATGAAAATGATTCCGTATAAGAAAAAAGGGGCGTCCTTCATATCCGTTTCGCATGAACTTTAGAAACAATCTCTCATAGCGAAAGAAGGCTGCCACAGAAAACCTGAACAAATTCTTAATGAACAGCGGCCTTTGAAAATAAGTTGAGTATGACAACGCCGACAACAATGCACCCCATCCCAAAGAAAGCTGGTGCATCAAGCGTCTGGCCATACATGATCCATCCGATCAGTGTAATAAGAACGAGGCCAACTCCTGACCAAACAGCATAGCCAACTCCTACCGGAATTGTATCAAGTGTCAAAGACAACAAGTAGAACGCAAGACCATATCCAACGACAACAACAAGTGAGGGTATTGGCTTCGTAAACCCCTGTGATGCCTTAAGGAAAGTAGTGCCAACTACCTCGGCAAAAATGGCGAATGCAAGGTAAATCCATGGTTTCATAAAACAGGATACTTTCCAGATAGAGGGCCGGTGAGGTGCTCGAAGATTTACTCTGTTTCTCAACAAAGAGGTTACTGCTTCTGATACACCCGAACATAATCAATCTGCATTCCATCAGGAAGTTTTGTTACATCAAGCCGTGGTCGTTCCCAATGTGAACAGAGAAGACTCAGGACCACGTACTGTGGTATCTGAGAGATTGCTTTAGTATCTCGCATTATTTCAGTGCCGTCCCAGAAAAAAACACACTCCTTCTCTGTCCAAAGAAGACCATAGACATGAAAGTCTTCACTGAGATCACCCATTGGACTCTCCGGCTGGCCCTCAATTGGCCCACCCATTTTTGGAAAATCTGGAATTGATGGACTCCTAACTTTTCCTGGCATGCCGTCGTTTGTTGTCCCCCAATAGTAAATATTCATACCGGCCCAACCACGACGGCGACCTGCACCGAACCATTCGATAATATCCATCTCGGTGCCACTCTTACCTGGTTGATCAACATAACTCTGAAAATCTGGCGTCTGCACCCAGAATGCACCATGATGCCCTTGATGCTTTTGAAACTTCAGTCGGCACTCAAAATAGCCATGTTTCCAGCTATGACGGCCACGTGTTTGAATGTAACTGGCATGAACTGTGTCATTTCGCCAAAGAGTCCGAAGGTGTAAAAGCCCATCAGCGACACTGATTGTTCCCTCGGAATTCAATGATGCCGCATCTCGTGTCTTGTACGAGGGCATTGTCCAGTTCTCTGTTTTGAGAACTTTTCCTTCAAACTCATCACGCCACACGATCGTATAGTCAGTTGCGACACACGCGGGCAGTTTCGATCTGTCAGAAAGCTCAGAATCCACTTCCTCACAAGTACCGTTGACACTGCTGCCCAACAACACCAGAGCCACCACACCTCGTGATAATAAACATTGCGGCAGCCAATGAATTCGGAAGATTGACTGGTGATCGTGTTGAGAACGATTCAGAAACTTTTTGTTCTTCATGTAGTTCTGCCCATCAAAGACATCTCTCAATGCTGATTGAAACCCTTCCTATTCGCTAACAATAAGATCTC
>JBDOMQ010000101.1:0-7520 GCA_039831725.1 Pirellulales bacterium | reverse complement strand
TTATGCCCACCGTTGAGTCCATGGTCCAAATTTGAGAACACCGTGAGAGCGTCACGATGCATATCCAGTGGCTTCAGTGTCGATGTTGGAACGTAATTATGGCCGGCAGCTTTTGGAAAAAAATTGCCCGGATAAAAGCCAAGGTGATTTCCAACACACACCAAGCGTCGTGGAGATTGATCTCCAACGCCTCTTTCTCGACCCAGACTCTGAAAGGTTGGAAGGGTCAGGGCAAGCCCTGCACCACGAAGAAGGTTTCGTCGTGTCAATCGATGTGCAGTATTGCTCATGAGTTTTCTCAGCTACATCTCACAGAAGAAATCCGGTACTCGATGGAAAATTCCATGTTCTCCTACACATTCATATTATGCACTCATTTGGCTTGTACGCCATTTTTGGGACTCACATAGACATAATACGCACTGAGCATTGTATTGTCTTTACCCTTGAACCACGTGTGTAAAGCCGTTGGGCCCTTCTTTAAGTGCATCGTAAAGATAACACCCTTATCATCTTTCGTAACTTGCTTAGTCAGGCCCTCAAATTGATAGCCCTTTTTTTCACCGATGCTCATGTGGTTATGCCCGGCAACGTATAGGCTCGCCTGAGTAATCGGTAACGCAGTTCCTGTTCCATCTGGCAACGTTCCCTGAATCGTGCCATCTGCCTCTTTGGGCCAACGACGAAGCTCGATGTCGTAATCACCTGCCTCCGCCACATCGATCAACCAGTATCCACTCTTCTGCTGACCTCTACGAACCTGTCCCTGCTGGTCCACGAAGACATCCAACCACTCGGTGGCAGATAGCTTGGTAGGGTTCTCATGCTTTGTTCCAACGATAATGCGTTGTTCTTCGTTCGCGGCCGCTCCGACTCGGTCCCACCATTCAGTGAGTCGTTTCCGCAACTTCACGACGACCTCTGGATGCTGATCGATGACATTGGTTTGCTGAAGAGGATCGGTCTCTAAATTGTAAAGCTCACGATCCTCCAAGAGACGCCACCGTTTCCAGAGCACGCCAGCCTGATCAGCTCGCATCTGAGTTTGACTATACGGTGACGGATAATTTGCAAATCCCGGCATCCTGCTGTAATTGATGATGAGAATTCGATCATCAGGCACGTGCTGTTCACCCCGTAAAACCGAAGCCAGACTCATTCCGTCAAACTCGGGTCCGTTCTCAGATTTGATTCCACTCAATTCCAATAGAGTCGGCAAAATATCTTGTACTTGAGTAAGTCCGCCAATGTCTTGTGGTTTTGCGAGATTGCCATCAGGCCAACGAATGAAACACGGAACACGATGCCCACCTTCCCAGAGTTCCGTCTTCCTGCCACGCATTCCAGCATTAAAATAGCGAGGTCCCAAGAGGCTGCCATTGTCCGTTTTGAAAATCAGAATCGTATTGTCAGCCAGGTCTTCGTCGTCAAGAAACTCAAGCAGGCTCCCCATGTTGGCATCGATGTTCACAATCATGCCTAGATAATTGGCGAGTTGGTTCTTTAATTTTCCATCAAGATGTTCAAACTGAGGATCGGCCAATCTTTTTGTGATCACATCACGATCTTCAGGCTTCGGATTGAATGGCCCGTGTGGCGTATTCGTTGCGAGATAGCACATGAATGGTTTATTCGCTGCTACGGACTTCTTTATGAACGCCTTTGCTTCAGCAAAAAACACATCGGTGCAGTAACCCGAAAACTGTTCTTCTGTGCCGTTGTGAATATAGACGTCATCAAAATAGTCGTTGCCCCAATAGCTTGGAACAGAGGGAATGGACGAAGAGGGATACCAGACGCTCTCCTGAAAGCCACGGTCCTGCGGACGAAATGGATAGTTGGCACCAAGATGCCATTTACCAAATACTCCCGTGGCATACCCCGCGTCGCCAAAGTAATTTGCGATCGTAGGGATTTCCGGACGCAGTAAAGCCCGACCGCTACTTACGTTGATTGCGCCATTCCTCGCTGCATCAATCCCAGTAAGCAACTGCCCACGCGTCGGTGTACACATGGGCGCAACGTGGTAATCCGTCAGTCGCAAACTCTCATCGTGCAGCGAGTCGAGATGAGGGGTTTGTAAAACCGGATTGCCATGTACGGACAGTTCTGGATACCCCTGATCATCGGTCATGACAACAATGACATTTGGCCTTTCAGCAACAACTTCAACACAAGCTACATTCCAGGCAAAGCAGGCAATAAAGCCGAAGAGCCACATGCCACGCACCACACGATTCGTTCTGTTCACTTTGATACCTTCTGTTTATGCACAACGGGGTCGAGGTTGGCTTGTATTTGTACATCACTGACTATGGGCGACGGACAGCCACCCTCGGGAACCTCGACATGGGCTGTCCATAAAATGCCGTTGAGCACCACCTTCCGAAAGTTTTCATCAAGCCAACTCACATGATTATGCGCGCCAGTAAAACCAAAACCTCGACCACCAGAAGGACGCTCGTACGCCCATGCCACAACTTGTTTTTCACCCGCTGCAACAGCCCTACGGACTGTAGGATTTCCACTTCGTGGACCATCTGGTCGACGCAGCGTGTTCGGCGGCGGTAGGTCAGCAAGTATTGGAGTGACTCCTTTCATGTCATCGACAAACCGCATGTGGTAGTACCATTCGTCGTCGACCTGAAATGGTTTCAAACCATTTGCAACAGGATGCTCTGGAAAATCGGTAAAGTGTGGCGTCCAATGCGGATTAACTGACCAGTCGAGATCACAGAATCCACCCATCCATTGAAGAAATTTTTGACCGGGCTCGCCTTTCTCAGCTTCGGTTGCCCAGTGAATCATCACGACACCAACCCCCGAATTCATCAGTGCATCGAATTCAGCCAGATGCGGATTGAGCACATGCCCTTGATGCCCTGTACAAAAAATTACAACAGTCGCCGCATCCTCAAAGACAGACGGATCTTCCGGATAACCAAGCAATGGAACGAGTACTGTTTCAACATTGAGGCCTGATCGATCGAGCGCATCAGCCAAGATCATATTTCCGGCTCGATGCTCATGCTTCATTCGCCCATGACTGGGCTTCCCTGAAATAAAGACGATCTTTGCCGGCTTCTCAGCCTGAACCGAAGCATTGAAAATAAAACATAGTGCAGCCAAAAGGCAGAAAAAAGTGACTCCTTTGAAACTCTGTCGCATCACTCTACTCCGTAACGAGTTCCAAATTATTCCAATATGCCCATTCATTGTGCCAATCGTTTGCGCGATTTTCTAAAGCCAGCGAGACACGACGACCAGCAAATTCAGTCAAGTCGACCGATACATCAAGCCACTCGTCTGACTCAACCGTGTCCGGGCCAATAACATAATCCGCCATCACTTTTCCGTTTGCGACAACGCGGAGTTGCCAATCACCATGTGGATGATGACTGACACGGAGTTTCAGTGATGTTTTCTTACCTTCGGGTATCGTGAGTTGATTCTTGCTTAGCACGCACGGTGTTTTTCGATCGAGAGGATGCGTCTGCATCGCTACCTCATTCCGAAAGACAGCATGCTCAACAACGCCACCTTCTCCAACGTCAGACACTCGCAGCGCTGTAGCCATTTCCCCCTTTGCGATCTTTTTAATCAGGCCGTTCCACACTTCAGCCTTTTGCACCTGGTTGAGTTTTTTATTGCCCCCGTCGCCCGTAATCAATCGTCGTGCAACAAACTCTTGCAACCTCGGTAGTGTACCAGCCATCACAAGCTCAAGTGACTCACGTGGGTACTCCGGTACCATCGGCTCCAACGCAAACCAGTACATACGGGGAAGATTATTGTCACTCACATCCTCAGCGTGGGAGACGAGCCCTTGAAGAATTGACCATCGCTGAGCGAACGGTAATCGCTGCACTGCCGAAGCCAGATAGAGCCTCACCACCTGCGATGGGTCATCCTGTGCCATGGCAGCCAGTTTCTCAAGGACATCTGACTTGAGAACCCAGTCTGCATTCCGCTCTGGCTGAAACGCATTTGATTCACTCACATCACAGAGGAATTGAATGGACCATGCCCGAACATGCTCATCTGCATCATTGAGCAATTCATAAAGACGGTTTTCCGTCAGTCCGTCAGTTACATGTAGCGCCCATAACGCACGCAATCTTTTGGGTGGCTCTGATGTTGCGTTGAGCATGTCCTTCAATTTTTGATGTACCACTTTACGATTGAGCGTTCCACTTGCCTGCCGGTACTGCAGGATAGTTCTTGCATGGCGAACAAACCAATCGTTCGAATGCAACTGGTACTCTACGAGCTCTGCATCAGACATAGCAGAAAGATCTGGCGCCACCTTGTCCTTCACGCCAGCCGGCATCACTCGATAGACACGCCCACTGTTGGGAAACTTTACTTCGTTGCCACAAATATTCTGATCATGCCAATCAAGAACGTAGACGCCGCCTTCAGGACCAATCTCAACGCTGAACCCAACCCATGCCAGATCGTTCGTTGGTAGAAAATCATCACCATGATGACCAATAAAACTTGAACCCTTTGGCTCAAGCACATCCGTCAATACAGCATGCTCATGAATATTGCACATGAATAGACGGTCACGATATTCGGCAGGGAACACATCTGCCAAATAAAACCGAGCCCCCCCATGAGCAGACAAGTGCGTGTGATCTCGGATGGTTTTAATGTCGTCATAGATGTACGGATTAACGTGTGGGCGTGCTTGCTTGTGATACGTTCCACCTTGCACGACATGAAAAAGATGTGGAATAACACAACACGTTGCACACCCCTGCCCGTAATCATTGAAATCGAATCCCCACGGGTTTGACAATCCACGAGCAAAGATTTCAAAAGCTTTTCGAGTTGGGTGATATCGCCAAATACCGGCATCAATAAATTGACGCTGTGCATCTGTGTCACCTGGCTTTCCAACATTGGAATGTGTAAATACGCCATGGCAACCGTACAGCCAGCCATCA
Source organism: Pirellulales bacterium (assembly GCA_039831725.1). Classification (GTDB taxonomy): domain Bacteria; phylum Planctomycetota; class Planctomycetia; order Pirellulales; family UBA1268; genus UBA1268. The sequence continues at coordinate 2,568 of JBDOMQ010000101.1, read as the reverse complement.
GGACCCCAAATGAAACTATTGAGGGTTTCATGCCGATCCTGAATACCCCATCCGTCGAGCAACACTTGCGGCGGTCCATCGGGGACATCATCACCGTCTATATCTGGAATAAAAGAAAAGTTTGGCGGCGAACCAACAAACACTCCACCAAATCCACAGGCGATCCCAGAGGTGAATGTCAGCTTGTCTGTAAATGTTTTCTTCTTATCAAAAATGCCATCGCCATTGGTATCTTCAAGTATCTGAATTCGACTCACCGGGTCGTCAGTATGTTTTTTACGAGTTTGATAATTAAAATTTTCCACAACCCATATCCGGCCACGATCATCAAAGCAGAAGGCGATGGGCTCAGCGATGTCGGGCTCAGAAGCAAAAACAGAGACTTCAAAACCGTCCGGAATCGCCATTTTTGCAACTGCTTCCGCTGGCTTTAAAAATGGAGTATCGCTGTCCTTGTGCTGTTTCTTTGGAAGTTGATTACGACCGTCATCAGCAGCCACGAGAGGAATTGAGGCTATCCCATGCACCATAAAGACAGCCAACGCAACAAGTGACATTGCATTTCTGCGATCATAAGGGAATCGTTGCATTGCACGATTTATCATGGCAACTCCACTTGCTCAGTCGTCTTCAAATATTTCACAAGATCAATGACTTCTTGCGGCTTCATGGCATCCAATTGCCCATCCGGCATCATCGACTGCCGTGAAATCTTGCGGAAGTCAATATCGTCCTTAGCAATGACAACTCTCGGCTGCTCAGGTGTTCGCAAGACAATTTTCGTGTCGTCTTCTTCAGCCAGTACACCATTTACAACACGACCATCGACCGTTAGCACCGACACGGTCCTGTACGCATAAGGAACATCCAAACTGGGATACACACTATTTAATAATATGTAATCAAGATTCCCACGATTTGCCCCAGTGAGTTCAGGGCCTACGTTTCCACCTTCTCCATACAACACGTGGCAGGCGGCACACGTCTTCTGAAACACGGCCCTACCCCTTGAAGCATCTGCTGCTGCCACGGCTGAAGGCTTGCACAGCTTTTTATATTTTTTAATGAGGTGTTCTCGTTCTGCACCGACAACCGGCAGTGCACCATACACATTGGTAAACTTTTTCCCAAGGAGATTTTTCAGCGATCGGGCCACCTGCACTGGGACTGCACTGGGTTGTATCTGATTCGCCTGCAAAGCTTCCAGCAGTGCTTCAGCGTAAGACTTTCTGGAGGCGAGTGTTTCGACAACTGCTCGCTGTTGCTGAGAATTTAACTCTGGATAACGTGAGATAAGTATCGCTGGAGCTTCGTCATTTCTGACCACTGCGTAACCACGTATTGCGCTCAGCGTCAGTGCTGGTTCATCGATGAGCACTTTGAGCAGTTGTGAGGCCTCTTGGCTCTGTTGCTCGAGCAACAGACTCAGTGTTGAGCAGCGTTGGGCGGCATCTACGCTTGAATCTTGAACACACGCCAAAGCACTTGCAATCGCTTTCGTATCACCAAAGATTTGTGAGATCGCCAGAGCATATTGACGCACCGAAGCACTTGTGCTGCACGCTAGTGTATTACTTAGCGTCGACCAACCCTCGGGAGCACGAACGCTCCTGCGACCTTCAAGCCCAAGGAGCATGCCCTTCAGCAGAGCGGACTGAACACTTGTGTCTGCAGTAGACCCAACGGCAGTGACTACAAGCTGAAAAGAATCGACTTTGTCACTCCCAACCACGTCTTTACCAGCACAGTCGAAAGACAACAGGCTGAAAAGGACAAACACCGTTACGGCATATCGCAAATACGATGGCATGGTTTATTCCTTAGTTGTGCCACTGCATGCTGGCAAAGTAAATTCCGGCAATCGGACGATTTCACCACCTTTGAGTGCCGATTCATGAGCACAGATACCAACACTTGTCCAATTGGCGCTCGTGAGAGCATTGGGCCACGGATCACGATCAGCGAGGATAGACGTCACGAATTCATGAACTAGATGTGGATGCGAACCCCCATGACCACCACCTTGCAAGAATGAGAGATGATCTGCGTCATGAATTTCCTGTGGAAGGGTAAACCTTCGAATCGACTCCGGAAGAAGGTGAGCGTAGTCAGGAACCTCGATTTTTTCGGGAATCTCTGGCTCTGGCTTTTTGGCTGTATGAATAACATGGGGCTCATTTTCAACTAATGTCCACTCAAAGCTCTTTTTCGTTCCATAGACATCAAAACTCTCACGGTACTGCCTTGCAACGTCGTACAGACACCGCCAAACATGTGCCGTGAGATCACTGTCTCGTAGTTTGATATGACATGATTCAACAGCAAATTGATTCCCAGATTTTGCAGCAATATCATCACGCACCGTGCCTGAACCAAAACAACTTACATACTCAGCAAAATCATTGAGCAATCCAAGACAAGGACTTACAACATGCGTGGCGTAGTGCATGGGGATCATGCGTTCCCAATAATCAGGCCATCCATCCATATCCTGAGGATGTGATGCTGCTACATGTTGTATTTTCCCCAGCTCACCTTTTTCGTAGAGCTCTTTTATAAAAAGAAATT
>JBDOMQ010000332.1:0-7531 GCA_039831725.1 Pirellulales bacterium | reverse complement strand
GATTGCCCTGCCATACGTATTTTCGACGCATTCTGGTTCTGAGTCAAGAAATTGTTCGCAGGCTAAAAATATGTGGGAAAAACGCACTTTTCACCTCCTTTTTTCTTTTGTCACACGTGCTTCCTGAAGTTAGTTTTTCACTGCTTTTCGGACTAAATCTGTAAATTCCGTCCGGTAACTGCCAGGATCCTCCCCAAGTGCCTCACCTGCAATTCGTCCCACTTTTTTATAAGTCATTTCACCGGACTCTTTCGAGCCCCGCAACAGCATCCCAAAACTGGCCACAGCTGAGGCAAATCGCAGATCATTAGAGGCTTCTTCAAACGCGGCCCCACGGTTGGCAAGTGGGAACTCCTTGAGTGTGCTGATGCTACCCTCTGGCTCCTTCCAGCGAAGTTTTACTGTGAGAAGATCATCACTCGGCTCACCGTCAGCACCCTTCAGCACCGGTGGCTCCGGCTGCTGCTGATACTTCAGTGGCTCTGCACCACGGCCCGGGGCAACACCACGTGGCACAATTTCATACAGCGCCGTCACGCTATGGCCGGCCCCAATTTCACCAGCGTCTTTTGTATCATCACGAAAGTCTTCGGCTGCCATCACCCGGTTCTCATACCCAATCAATCGATAGTTGGCGACCGTCGCTGGATTAAACTCAACCTGTAGCTTCACATCCTTCGCAACCGTGATGGTGCTCCCAGTGAGTTGCTCAACCAATACCTTTCGAGCTTCCCGTAAGCCATCGATGTAGGCGTAGATCCCATTGCCATTGTCAGCAATTCGCTCCATCTTGGCGTCCTGCAGATTGCCCTCACCAAAGCCAAGCACCGTCAAGAAGACTCCACTCTTCGCTTTTCTTCGAATGAGCGATTCAAGCGCATCGTCACTGGTAATGCCTACATTCAAGTCGCCATCAGTTGCCAGCAGCACCCGGTTGGCACCACCTTCAACAAAGTTTTCTGTCGCTTGCTCATAGGCCAACTCAATGCCAGCACTGCCATGCGTTGAACCACCAGAAGAAAGTGAGTCAATGGCCTCTAAAATAGTTTCCTTGTCGTCACCTGATGTCGGTGGAAGTTTCAGGCCAGCATTGCCTGAATATGTGACGAGTGAAATACGATCGTTGGCAGAAAGTTCCCGCACTAACATCTTGAGGCTTTGTTTCACAAGCGGCAGTTTATTTGCCGCCGACATCGACCCTGACACATCAACCAGAAACACAAGGTTGCCAGCAGGTCGTTCACCACGGTCAATGTCCTTTGCTTTCAGGCCAATGCGAACGACCAGCCTGTCTGTATGCCAGGGGGATGCGGCCGCTTCAAGTGATACGGCCAACGGGTCATCTCCAGTCGGAGCGGGGTCATCGTACGAAAAGTAATTGATGAGTTCTTCAATACGAACAGCATTTTTTGGTGGTCGGCGACCACTATTCAAAAACCGCCGCACATTGGCATAGCTTGCCGTATCAACATCGACAGAAAACGTTGAAAGAGGTTCCTGCATCGGGTCACGAAGTGGATTCTCTGTGATGGCAGCATAGTTTTCTCGGTTTGGCCGAACGTGTCGTTCAGGTATTTCACGACCAAAAAACATGTCTTCAGATTCGAGTACCCGTGTTTTGCTCTTCTTCATGGCACGGCTCCGAGAAAGAGCGCGTGGCTCGGCGACTGCAAGCGAGTTATTGAGAGCCATGGTTGGGCTTTCAGATAACGTCGACGCTGGTGCACTCATTTCCCTTTCGACTTTCGTTGCTTGAGAACGCATTGGTGCCGCAGCAAGTGCATCCACGCTCGCACTCAGGGGCGCGGCCCCGTCAGCCGTATCAGCAATTGCGCCACCGCCGACTTTCACCCCGCTTTTGCGTGCCGTGGTGTCACTGGCAATCATGTCACCAGCAAGCTCAGCATCAAGCCCAGCAGAACGACCAGCAGAACGTGCCGCTTGCAAGCCATCAACTCGCTGCTTTGCTGCGGGCATTGCCTGCTGCTGTTCCAGAGAACGAAAACCTGGCGAACGAACACCTGGCTGAGCAGCACGTCGAGATCTCATCCGGCCTTCGGCTGGCAGCATGGCAATCTCATTCGACAGCTCTTCCGCTTGTTCAACCAACTTTTGCTCTGTCGTATTTTGCTGCAGTACTTCTTGCTGCATAACAACAATCACCGCAACGACAGCAGCAAGACTTGCCAGCCCTGTAAGCCAACCAACAAGGCGACGGCTACTGTTTTTGCGATGAAGTCCTGTGTCTGTACGTACAGCGGGTGCGACCGAACCATTCTTGGCAATTGCCGCAAGCACTGCCTGTCGAACTTCTTTTCGTGCTGGGTCATCAGCAAGCGACGCAGTCTCTGCTGCAGCAATCAGTTGAATAGCTTCTGCTACTTTTGTCGTGTCAGCTACCAGCTGGCTGGCCTCGGCGGCGTGTTGCCCTCCGCGTAGTTCTGCAGCTTCAGCAGCTTCCGTCGAGCCAGCTTCGAGTTGCCCAATGGCATCAGTTGTGAGTAAAGCCTGTTGTTCTTCACTGAGTCGTGAGGAGTCAGCGTGCGGCTGGTTCGGTGTGTTTTCGTTATGTTGATTGTGATTACTCATGATGACAGCCTCGTTGTGGTTTCAGTGGAAGCATCGTGCAAAAGCTCACGAATCCGCGGATGCGTTCGGAGCGTGGTCAGTCCGCGATGCGTCAGCACCCGAACGTTTGCTTCACTTCGCCCGGTCACTTCAGCAGTCTGTCGGGAAGACAGGCCGCTGCACCAAAGGTCGAGTGTTTCCCGCTGTGCAGGAGGAAGATGGTCAAGCAACTGACTGACAAGCTTCGTCAGATCATGTCGCTCGGCGAGTGTTGCCGGATTCTCTTCTCGAGTATCCAGCGGTGTGGGGATAGCTGCAGTTTCACCATCATCTTGAAGAAACGTCTGTTCTCGGCCTGCCCGTCTGAGGTGGTCGATCGCTTTATTGCGACAAACTCGAAACAGCCAGGGTGCAACTCTGCCTTGAAGATGCTCCTGCGACTGCTCACAGAGTTTGACAAACGCATGTTGAACAGCGTCATTCGCTAGGTCGAGGTCGTTGAGTAGCCGCCGAGCATATCTCAGCAATGGTAACTCATACGCCTCAACTGCCTCCAACACCCAATATGATGGATCACCAGGTGATGGATCGCCGGCTCTCGACATGATACCGCCCTCCGAGTGGAACAAAGTGGTTCTGCCCGGATGACGACGAGGCCGGTCTGGTGTTACACAAAATGTGTTACTTCTCGTTCGCTGCCGGGGTGGGGGTGGATTTCCCCCCAATACTCTTAAGCAGACTGAACAGATCACTATCCGTCGAGAGCACCAGCGTACTATCTCGTCCTAGCGTGGTTTTATAGGTGTCCAGCGTCTTCACAAAGGTATAGAAGTCAGCTGCCATCGGGCTCGACGTATACGCATTGGCATAGATTTCAGAGGCCTCCGCATCAGCCCGACCCCGAATCTGCTCAACTTCACGGTACGCATCAGATTCAATCTGGGAAAGATCACGTTCTTTCTTTCCGCTAATCTTCGCAGCTTCACCAGCCCCCTCAGAGCGGAACCGCTCAGCAATCTGAAGTCTTTCGGATTTCATTCGGTCATAGATCTTTTCAATCACACCTTGCTTATAATTGAGTCGTTTTATTTTCACATCCAAAAGTTCAATGCCCCAGATACCAACTTTTGGAGAGGCTGCTGCAAGGATCTGATCTTCCAGTCGATGCCGGCCAATTCGAATAGGAGGGAGAACACCAATTGTTCCACCAGACTCTGCAAGGATCGCATCCTGTTCAGGGGTTCGGTCTTTATCAGAACGGACGACTTCAATCAGATCATGTCGGGCAATCACATTCCGAGTCTCACTGCCGATGATGTCATCAAGTCGCGACAGTGCACTCCGCTCATCACGCAGGCTCTGGAAATACCGCAATGGGTCGGCAATTCGCCATCGTCCAAATGTATCGACCACAACATAGAGTTTGTCACGCGTGGTCATTTCACTTGGTTGCCCGTCCCACTCGAGAATCCGTTTGTCAAAACTGTTGGCCGTTTGCACAAATGGAATCTTAAAATGCAGCCCGGCACCGGAGGCTGAATCGACTGCATTGATGGGGTTTCCGACAGGGCGACCAAACTGCGTAATGACAACCTGTTCTGTCTGGTCAACGGTGTAGGCACAACCAAATATAACAATGGCAAGCAGAACGACCGCCGCGAGGCCTGCGGGTGAAAATAGAAAGTCACCAACACGACGGGCAAAGACCAGGACTGGGTGATTAATCGGCATGGGGCTCATCGTTTTGCCTCCGGTGAAAGTTGTTGGAGGTTCATCAGCGGCAGGAACTGTTGGACATCTGCATCGAGAATGACCTTACTGCCGAGTTGTGGGAGAATCTCACTAATTGTTTCGAGATACAGCCGTTGACGGGTGACGTCAGGTGCTTTTTCATACTGTTCGAGGAGGGCTGAAAAACGTGCAATGTCACCTTTTGCTTCATTGACACGTTTCACGGCGTAGCCTTCTGCACCCTGAATGGTGCGTTCCGCTTCACCGCGGGCTCGGGGTACCACTTTGTTGTACTCACCATTTGCCTGATTGATCATTTCTTCCCGCTCCTGCTGAGCTCGGTTGACCTCATCAAAAGAGGCTTGCACCGCAGACGGAGGATGTACATTTTTCAGCTGGACCTGCTGAACACGCAGCCCCATTTCAAGGCTCTGAACAAGATCGGTCAGTTTTGTGATAGCAGCACTTTCGATACCTTGCCGACCGATGGTCAACACTTCATCAACGGTTCGGTCACCAATGACTTCACGCATGACGCTTTCGGCGAGGTCACGGAGCGTTGCGGCTGGTTCTCGTAAATTAAAAAGGAACTGTTCCGGGTCACTGATTTCATATTGCACAACCCATTCCACATGAGCAGCATTGAGGTCACCAGTGACCATGTCAGCTTCGCGATCTTGTTCCCGTGAAATCTGATAGAGGTCATTCGCCCCACCAGTGCCAAAACCAAATTCCATTTTCAATTGCCGCTTGACTGGCAAAATTGTGACTCGGTCAATTCCAAACGGCAGTTTGAAGCGAAGGCCGGGGTCGACTGTGCCGGTGTATTTTCCAAATCGTTGGATGACACCAACGCTTTCGGTCCCCACGGAGTACACACTGCTAGATAGAAGCGCGAGGACTGCAACAACTATGGCCACAAGCGGCACGAGTGATCGACTCCAGCGAGGGTCGATTTGAGGGATTTCAATGCGAAATTCTTGGGACATGGAACCTGTATTTCAGAGTTTTGAGACATCATGACGGTGCCGAAAACGGCCGGCCAGAAGGAAGCGTCATACTCTCTGTAAGGAGTCTAGGTTCTCTGACCCGCAGAGTCACCCAAAACAACAGGCTTTTCTGATATTGGGGCCGCAGACCTTTGTGTTGAACCGATACAAACGACACAAAACCAACTCAATACTGCTGAAAATGGGTTTTCCACCTGGTTGGAGGCTTAACCTGTCGGCTCGAGTGCATTGGTGAGCACAAATTGAGTCGAGGCCTCATCATGGCTCGATGCGCTTGGCAAACTGGTGGGTTGCCTCAAACTGAAAACTCTCCGGGTGGAGCAACTCAGCAAGTACTTCAAGTGAATCAACCAATCGCGGGCCTGGTCTATTAAAGAGATGATGCCCGTCGACACCAAATAGCCGCCCTTCACAAGTTGCTCGGAGATCCTTCAGGTGTGGCCAGACGGCTGGGGTTTTGGCCTCGGCACAAACTCGCTCCAGCTCAAAACCACACGGTATGAGAATTACGATATCTGGATCCGCAGCAGCGACATCTGCCCAATCAATCCAGTGTGATTTTCCGGCGTCGGCTTCAAGGGTATCAATCGCCCCGGCCATTTGTATCATTTCTGGCACCCAATTGCCTGCGGACATGGGTGGGTCGAGCCATTCAATGAGAGCAACTCGCGGCTTCTGCTTTGCAGATTTTGTTTTAGTAGCGGACTTATCAACAACGTGCCTGCACCGAGCGGTTAGAGTTTGGATAATTTTTGCTGCTTCGTCTTCTCTTTTTATGGCTTCAGCCACTCGGGAAATATCTTGGAACAAATCATCGAGTGACGAGGTATTAAGAGAAAGAATCTGTGGATGACATTGATGAGATAGTTCAATGTGTTTGGCGGCATTGAAAACAGTATCAGTATCAATCGCGCAAATACCACAGGTAGATTGTGTGATGATCAAGTCGGGCCGTAGCTCTTCAAGCTGTTTTGTATCAAGGGTGAAAAGAGGCTGGTCTCCAGACGTTTTTACAGCGATATCAATGTCAGCACTTGAAAGAGTCGGGTCGATGTTCGGTGTGGTTAGAACTGGAACTTTGGCTAATGAGCAAGGCCAGTCACATTCGTGCGATCGGCCAATAATCAGGTGCTCAGCATTCAAAAGTGCAACAATTTCGGTGCCTGCGGGATAAAGGGAGACAACCCGGGACGGATCACTATCAAAGGTGGGCTTCAGTGAACAAAACAAAATTTATTCCAATTTTCATTACGTTGTGCAAAAGAATTTAAAAGAGACGGTTCAGAAACATAGCGAACTCATAGACGCAAGAAATTTGTCGGCGTGCAGCCACATGCTCATTCTTTACGAGGGACTTGTTAGTTTCACCTGCTCATGTGTTGAAACAAGGATGGCAACCAATTCATTTATAGCACGGTAGCCGACTGATGCTGTTGAATGAATAGCTGCGGTAACTGGAGCGAAGTTCTTTGCCTTTTTAACGTGATCTAAATTCTGATTTTCAATACACGGTTCCGGTTAATCGTAACTTAATCAGTTCGGATGTGTGATGCTCCATTGAATAGCAGTTCGGAACTCAGTTCATCGATGATCCAGCAGTATTGAACGGCAAAATTACTGTGGCTTAACCTACTCCGTATATTCCATTGACCATGTCTCCTCCGTTGATCACGAGGTGCTGGGTTCGTGTGTGAACTGAAGCAGGAGGTTGTTATCCTGTTTTTTTCGGCACGTGTGCTGATGCGGTACACCCGTGAAGCCACGTAGTCCATCATCGAACATCTCGTTTTTGAGCGAATGTTGTGCTGAATAGAGATGTAGGAGCACAGCACGTCGATTTACTGTTTTGCTGTAGCTGTGAATATTTCAAACAGATGAAATCAACATGGCCGATTTATTTTCTGTTTTGCCATATTCAGTCCTGGCATATTTCGAATGATCTTGTTCACTGGGCCGTGCTTCGCTGAAAAGCTGCCAGTTGCTACGGATCGTTGAGTCTTCAGGAGGTTTTGGACTTTGGCGTTCGCCTGTTAATTTCTTGCTCTGTTTAGCAAGAGCAGAGTTTGTTGTGTTACCAACGTCCCTCAAGACCAATGGTGACCCCTTGAACGACAGTGCCTCCGTTAGTGAGGACGAGGGGTGCGCCTGTTGTCGAAACAGGTTGAGAAAGCTGGCGTGTTGGCTGAGCGATACCCTCAAGCCAATAGGCGAGATAACCAAAA
>JBDOMQ010000003.1:0-7547 GCA_039831725.1 Pirellulales bacterium | reverse complement strand
GAAGTCCCTGGACACGATTCAGGAAGAAATATCATCGTTTATGACAAAGCTCTTTACGAGTGCTTTGCCACACGATGCTGCAGATGAGATACGTAGACAATTACGAATAGCGCACGAATATGAATCGGTCAGTGATTGCATAGATAATCTTGAACGATTGGAAGAAAAAATGAGGCAGACTGAAGACTGGCAGCCATCAAAATTCCATCAGGGCATCACAGGATTGAGTGAGAATACCAAATCAGTTTTGGCAGGGATAAACACGGCACTTCGTACAAATGACAAGGAGTTTCTCAAAGAGTTCGCCTCTGTCAAAGACCGTGTCCAAATCCAAGTCAAGCAAATCAGATCGAAGCAACTTGAACAACTTTCAAATGCTGGCGTATCTCCGGGGACCTCATCGGTGATACTGTCTATTTTGAATGGATACACACACTTATTCTGCCATTTTGAAAATATTGTGGAAGCCTTGTCAGGAGAGGCGTGATAGTAAGCCCAAGAGGGTAACGTTGAAAAAATCAGCGTGCGAATTTTTATAAATCGAAGCGATCAAGGTTCATAACCTTTGTCCAGGCGCTGACAAAATCATTGACGAACTGTTGTTGGCCATCTGCACTCGCGTACATTTCACTTATGGCACGTAATTGCGCGTTTGATCCAAAAATCAAATCAACACGTGTGGCAAGGTATTCGACAGTGCCCGTCGCAGTATCTTTCCCAGCAAAAATGTTGTCACACTCCTCTGTTTTATGCCACTCGATATCTTGACGAAGCAGGTTTATAAAGAAATCATTCGATAAGGTTTCACAGCGATTGGTAAAAACGCCAAGGTGAGCTTGGTTACCTGCAATGCTATTGGCACCGAGAACTCGAAGCCCCCCGACAAGTACCGTCATTTCCTTCGCAGTGAGCGTCAAAAGGTCGGCTTTGTCAAGCAAGAGTTCCTCGGCAGGACGATCGATATGTTTGGCAACGTAATTCCGGAACCCATCAGTCTTTGGTTCAAGCACAGCAAAAGACTCGATGTCAGTCATTTCATCAGTTGCATCAGTCCGTCCAGGATGAAAGGAAACAGAGGCTTCACATTCAGCCCGACGCGCAGCTTCTTCAACTGCTGCGCAGCCTCCGAGAACAATCAGATCTGCGAGTGAGATCTTTTTATTATTGTGAGCCGTTGTGTTAAATTCCTGTTGGATATCTTCAAGAGCACCAAGAACCTTTGCTAATTGAGTTGGGTCATTTACTTCCCAGTCTTTTTGTGGTGAGAGCCGAATGCGTGCACCGTTGGCACCCCCTCGTTTGTCACTCCCACGAAATGATGATGCGGCCGCCCATGCCGTACGTACAAGATCTGCAATGGATATGCCTGATGACAGAATACGTTGCTTCAAAACTGAAACATCGTGTTGATCAATTATTTCATAATCAACACTGGGCACAGGATCTTGCCAGAGTTGGGCTTCGGGAACCTCTGGTCCAAGGAGACGTGTGACGGGCCCCATGTCTCGATGCGTCAGTTTGTACCAGGCTTTTGCAAATGCATCAGCAAATGCCGTTGGATTTTCAAGGAAGCGGCGAGAAATCAATTCGTACTCTGGATCAACTCGGAGAGCGAGATCTGTTGTAAACATCATGGGTGCATGAGAGCGCTTGGGATCATGTGCATCAGGCACTGTGTTCTGTGCCGACGTTTCCTTGGGTTTCCACTGCCAGGCACCTGCAGGGCTTTTGGTCAATTCCCATTCGTATTGAAACAGGTTTTGTAGATATCCATGTGACCAACGGGCTGGTGTTGAGGTCCATGCACCTTCAAGCCCACTTGAAATTGTGTCGCCGGCGTTCCCTGAACCAAAACTATTTTTCCAACCAAGTCCCTGCTCTTCAATTGACGCACCTTCTGGGGGAGGTCCAAGATGATCTGCGGGTGCCGCGCCGTGTGACTTTCCAAAAGTATGACCGCCTGCGATGAGTGCGACCGTTTCTTCGTCATTCATTGCCATGCGATAGAAGGTCTCTCGAATGTCGATTGCTGCTGCCAGCGGGTCTGGTTTTCCATTTGGACCTTCGGGATTTACATAGATAAGGCCCATCTGTACTGCGGCAAGAGGATTCTCAAGTTGCCGTTCACCACTGTACCGATTGTCTCCGAGCCACTCGCTCTCAGGGCCCCAGTAGATATCTTCCGGTGGCTCCCACGCGTCTTCACGACCGCCAGCAAATCCAAAGGTTGAGAATCCCATTGATTCAAGTGCAACGTTTGCAGCAAGAATCATCAGATCAGCCCATGAGATATTTTTCCCGTACTTTTGTTTAATGGGCCACAGCAATCGACGAGCTTTATCAAGATTTGTATTGTCTGGCCAACTATTGAGTGGGGCAAACCGTTGCGTACCAGCACCAGCACCACCACGTCCATCAGCTGTTCGGTAGGTTCCGGCGCTATGCCAGGCCATACGTATAAACAGTGGTCCATAGTGACCATAGTCAGCTGGCCACCATTCTTGCGAAGTCGTCATGGCAGTTTGTAGATCAGTCTTAATTGCTTGAAAATCTAGACTTTTAAATGCTTCTGCATAATCGAATTCGTGTCCGATCGGTGGAGGTGCTCCAGCATGTGCTTTTAGTATTCGTAGATTCAGTTGGTCTGGCCACCAGTCGGCATTCGATAGCGAACCTGCCGCGGTATGCCGAGCTTTGGAAGGAGCAACTGGTCCAATGACTGGGCAGCGTGCAGGCATGTCTATCCTCTTTTTACTGGTCCTTCAGAACTTTCGGGTTTCTCGAACGTTCAATATAACACGCTCAGTACGACTGATATGGGATATGTGTGTGAACGTGTGTCGTTTCAGATCAATATGCAGCACAAAGATAATGTGTCTGGTAAAGTCGATGGAATCGTTCCAAGGCCATGTGCTCTGTCGGATCTCGAAATAGATTCGGTCGTACGTGTTTCAGGCTCATGCTGATAGTGAGTGGTATATACTCAGACAATCTTCAACAAACCCATTTGAAATATGAAGAAAACAAAAAAAGTAGAAGTGAAGACAAAGGGCACGAGTCGTTTGCGATGGATTGTCGGAGGAACGGCATGCGTTGTTGCTGTCGTGACCCTGAGTTGGTCACTGGGCATGTTTGGCACTGCCGAAGATCCGCGTGTCACTGAAATCAAAAATCTGCAGCAAGATTTGGCAAAGAAATTCAAGCCAACACAGGGGCCCGCGAGTGCCTCGGATGCGGTTGAGCGTGTTACAGCAATCACAACTGTGATGACAAAGGTTGCTGCGTTACCAGAGGATCTGAGAGCAGAGGCGATGCAGCCTGGCAAGAAAATGATGATGGAATCAATGGAGGCAACAGTTAACAACTACTTTGAATTGCCTCAATCTGAACGCCAGGCCTACCTCGATAATCAGATCCGTCAAATGGAGTTTATGCGGCAGGCATTCGAAGCAGGCAAAAGTGTGATGGGTGCCATAGGCTGGTCGAAGAAAAAGCCAGATTCAGACTCTTCAAAAACTTCTGCTGCTACAAAAAATAATGGCGACAAAGAAGGGCCTCCGTGGATGAAAAATCGTTCAGAGGATGAGCGGAATGCCTGGCGAAAGAAAATGATCGATCGAACGACGCCTGAACAACGAGCCAAGTTTGGTGAATATTTTTCAGCAATGAAAAGGCGAAGAGAAGAGCTTGGCCTTCCTTCTTGGGGCTCGAAGTAGTTCCAGCCAAACAGTGCAAAAAATTCTTTCTGGAATGTGCTATCGAATCCAGTCCATTCGGAATTCGATCTGAGCCCCATCAAGTGGTTGTTTATCAAGATCAATGGTCTTGTTTACTGCAAGCGATGATCGAGAAGGCGTAATGGTGCATCCCGATAGAAGTACTGTCGCAAGTACTGCAACCTTGAGCAAAATTGTCATGGGCAAGCCTCCAGTGGTGGAGAGATGCAGAAACAATCAAATATTTCAGTAAATGAAATGAATTCTGCCGAGATTCTATCTCGTGCGAGAGGCCCGGTGACAAGAATGGGCTGCGGCGAAACGGGCTGCTTGCAAAAGCCCCGCAAAAAGTAGTGAGGGCGTCATTGTTCTTTCTTGCGAGATGATTTTTTTGACAAGGACACTTTGCTCAAAATTTTGCGAAGCCAGTCAGGAATCGCCTGTTGCCGATAAGGAATCGTTAGAAGTTAGAAATCCCAGGTGTGGTGATCTCAAGAATATTTGATGAGTTTACAAAGATTAGCTGGAAGTAGTACGCATATGAACGTTATCAATCGGGGTGTTTAATTCATGTCATAAAGTCGTGCCAGCGTAGGTTCCATAGCCTTAGCCCAGATTGCATAGCCCTTTTCTTTCGGGTGAAGGAGGTCTGGCATGATTTCTTTTGTCAGTACACCGTCTTCGGTCAGAAACTCATTATTAATATTAAGATAGAAGATGCTTTTTCCATCAGCCATTGTGCTTATAAGAGCATTCGTGTTGTCATTGTTTACTCGCTTCGGATCATTCGTCGTGGCGCCACGAGGAAATATTCCAAGCAATAAAATTTTCGTGTCCGGAGATTTGTTTTGGATTGTGGCAACAATCTTCTTGATTCCAGCAGCGATAGCTTCTGGAGGGTGCATGTCATGGCCTGTATTGTTTGTCCCGATCATGATGACAGCGACACGCGGTTTGTACCCGTCAAACTCTCCGTGATCGAGTCTCCAGAGAACGTGCTCAGTTCGGTCTCCGCCGAAGCCCAGATTGATTGCTTTTCGATCCCCGTAGTATTCGTCCCAGGTTGTTTGTCCGTTCCGTTCCCAGCCATGTGTTATCGAGTCGCCAAGGAACACAAGTTCCCAGTCACCTTGTTCAGCAAGAGCCTGTTTTTCTTCATGTCTGTCTTTCCACCACGGCCCTCTTCTCTTGTTTCCCTCATTCATTCGGTGAGCAGGAGTGGTCGTTACTGTAATGGCGTCTTCAACAACAGCTTCGTTCGCCAGTAGTGGCACTGTTGAGCAAAGAAAAGCGAGAATTACGAAAAAATGTGAGCGTGTAGAAGTCATTGAATGAAACTCAAAAATGGGAAATATTTCTTGGAGCGACACGTCCAGTGTGCATAGGCTTATTAAAGTATATACGAAAGAGATTGTTCGAAAGACACCAATACTATTTTGAATTTAGATATCGCTTCCTGCAGGAATTGAAGAGGTGCGTACATTGCAAATCTCCGCTGGTACTTATGTCTTCTTTTTCAACATCCGAGATATATTTTAAGATTCTTGGACGGTGTCACGCGACAGCAGTGTCATTTCGATAATGGAATACAGAAAGTAGCAAAGAATGCGATGCTTCCTCGCGATACGTACTATGGATGCCCCAAGCACGTTCCAGAAACGAAGGACAAAACAGTGGATCCGCTTCTAGTGGCTGCTTTTTATAAGTTCGTACAACTTGATGACCTTGCCTCACTGCAAGATCAGATAGAGTCCTGCTGCCGAGAGAACAATGTTTTTGGCATCGTGTTACTAGCACACGAAGGCATCAATTCGACGATTGCCGGGCCGCGAGAGGGCGTGGTAAAAGTCCTTGATCGCATACGCCAAGACTCCCGCTTTGCCGATCTCGAGTGGAAAGAGTCATTTGCTAACAAACAACCTTTCCGTAAGTTGCGAGTGCGGCTGAAAAAAGAAATTGTGACTCTGGGTGTCCCAGGAGTTGATCCGACTGAACTTGTTGGTACCTATGTAAAGCCGGCAGACTGGAATGCACTTATTAGTGAGCCAGACGTGTTTGTTATCGATACACGCAATAATTATGAAACAGAGATTGGTACCTTTAAAGGTGCGGTGGATCCTGGTCTGGATTCCTTTAGTGAATTGCCATCGTGGCTCGAGAAAAAGATTGATGCTGGTGAGCAGCCACGGGTTGCCATGTTCTGCACTGGCGGCATCAGGTGTGAAAAATCAACGGCATTTCTTAAGCAAGCGGGAGTGAAGGAGGTCTACCACCTTCAGGGAGGTATTCTGAAATACCTTGAAGAAGTGCCTGAAGATGAAAGTCTTTGGGAAGGTCAGTGCTTTGTTTTTGATCAGCGGGTTGCCGTGGGTCATGGTCTTGAGTTAGCAGACTATGAACTCTGTCGTGCATGTCGCTTTCCGCTCAGCCCATTGGATAAACAGTCAGAATATTTCCAGGAGGGCATCAGTTGCTCGAGGTGCCATGATCAGACATCGGTTGAACAGAAAGCAGGTTTTGCGGAGCGGCAAAAACAGTTTGAGTTAGCCAAGTCACGCAAAGAAGCCTTCAAGCATGCTAAGTAAAATTTCTTAGGTAGCTGATGACACGTGTCCGGCCCGCTGAAACATTGCATAAACTTCAATAGTCTGATCTAGGAAAGAGGGAATATCTTCAGGAGTGAGTTCCTTACCCAATGAGTAACACATGATGGTATTCCCAGCCCCATCAGTGCAGAGATCTTTTTGGATTTCGTAATAGCGGATTACTTCATGATTGAACAACTTTCGGACAGCGCCCTCATTCTTTCTCGTTCCCTGTAATAGATACAATTTTGAAAATAGAGGATGGGAATCAAAGTCAATGTCTTGAGGTATAAATTGCGAGAACGTGGGCATCAGGGCAGAAAAAAATTTCTTTCCGAGCCCAGTTGAAGTTTTCTGGGGAGTGAGCGAGAACGATGGCAGGTTGAGTGTGTCTGATTCAATAATTACGACAGTCTGCGTGGATATCTCCCCAGTCGATTGTATGGAAGAAGAGTTGTAGCTGTATCGGAATTCCATAATAGTGACTTCGAGGCCCTGAACATGTCCCTTCATAATGTTCCACACGTCTTGATCTTTTCCGCGAGAGAAAAGAGGCAGTCGACTAAACTGTTGAAGAAAGGCTTCGTCATCTTCAACGTGCGGCATGTATGAAAAGCCAATGGTCTCCGAAAAATGCTTCATTGCTTGCGCGTGACGTCGTCCAGAAATAATGGCTACAGCAAAGCCAACAAAGATGACGCAGAGTATTCCGATTCCGATAAAGGCTTCCATGAAGGTGTCCTCCTCGTTCCTCCGAAAGAAGTTTTTAGCTTGGTTGAAGAATCGCATTACCCACTGAAGGCCAAAGACAGCCATTTCATCGCGTGTTGAGTACAGTATAAGGCAGACGTCTAGTCCCAATTGAATTCAATGAGAAGGGCTATTCAACTGGATATGAGGCTGCTTGCACTACTCGTTTTTGCGTACAAAGCTACACTTGTTGATTAATAGCATCTGGGGAAATAACAAAATATTCGAGGTGTTTCATAATGGCTCTGTTCAACTACGTTCTCTCTCGATCACGCATTGTTCCTTGTTTCTTGCTTGTTGCTTGGATTTCATGTGCTTCTTCATTTGGGTTTGCAGCTTCGCCAGCATCGTGGCGTGGCCAATCTGTTTCTGAATTTACACCTGCTGAGAACAAGAAATTTGCATGGCAGATCGTCAATGATGGTGTGATGGGTGGGCTTTCGAAAGGGAATGTTGAGCACACGGCCGGCAACATAATGCATTTCTGGGGCACTCT
>JBDOMQ010000077.1:3521-7605 GCA_039831725.1 Pirellulales bacterium | reverse complement strand
GTGACACTTCGGGGTGGCTGGTGGTGCGTTGGCTCAACGAATTAGGAACAGACAGAACCTCAGCCGTCGTAAAGTCGTGAAGCGAAATAGTACGCACCAGATGCCTGCTTAATTGTCTACCGATAGGTGGAGTGCAGCATTCAATTTTTAGCGTAGCAAGGAACGCAATGGCTCAAACATACGCAAGGAGAACATTACTTGGCTTGCTCCATATCTGTAATCTAAGGTGGGTCCCGGAATTATTCTGGGGGGGCTACTTAAACCATTAACTTGATACCATCTGTAGCTGACGTCAAAAGTGACTTGGTCGGTCACTTCATATATCAGTCCACCACCAGCTTGCCAAGCAAAAGCGGACGATGTGAATGAGTCAGTCGCTGGAACACGATCAAATTCTCCAAAACCTGTAATTCCACCACCTCCGATACCACCACCGCCATAGCACCCAAACTTTTCTGTTACCATAAAGTCACGCCATACATTTGCTAATACAGACCAGTTTTTAGAAGTTACCAGAGATGCACCTGGCGTTGCGTTTATGGCACCTCTGTAAAAATCTCTTTGGAGCCATTCTGCTTCTAACCGTAATCGGCCTCGTTCGCGTTCCAGGGAGACCCCGCCTGCGATGCCAGCAGTGAAAATGTTCGCTGAAGTGTCAAAACCTCGTGTGGGAGTTAAGTTATCTAAGGTTGCAGCAGAAACGCCCCACAGCCCAGTAATATAAAAGCGTCTGCAGTTCGGCCTGGTGGAGCAAGAAACATTTTCAATAGGTACGTCACATGCATCAATAATTGATGGAATGTCTTGAAAACTTGTGAGATCAATTTCTGAAAAAGAATTGTCTGCTTTTGCTAAGCCAGTAAGTGCCAATACGCCTAAGATCAGTCCGCCTATTTTTCTCACAAGTACTCTCCACTTAGAACGATTTTGAGTGTCTGGAAAAATAATCGGGTTTTTGAATCTTCAACTAAGTGAATATTGTTTGAGGCACAAGGATTTTCCTAATCGTTAATATCCGGTGGGCTTTTGCACATTCCTTGCTGAGTTGCTGCTCCATATATGCAGGAGAAAGCATCAATTTGCAGGCGGAAAACGCGATTAATAAGCCTTAAACCGGGTCAACTCATACGGTTTGGGCACAGTTGATGTTGGGCTGCGTACCCAACCTCGTACCCAAATGGGTACGAATCATAAAAAACCCCTATACGTCTGGAAACTGAATACCCCCGGCAGGAGTCGCATGGTGAAAAACACGGAGAAAAGTTTAGTGGGCAACAGTGGGCAACAAAAGGCGAAACGTTGTTTTACTCGTTATAGATAACAAGTTTGAAATTTTGGCCTGACTCCGCCCACTATGGCCCCGCAAAATACCCGCAACTTTTTTCACAACGTCACAGTTTGATTTCTAACAGGCATTCACGATAACACTCAACAAATATTACCCTCAATATTTTCTCTCTATATAGAGAGTGTGGGGTTTTATCTTCAAAGTGTTTTCGCCCCATCGCGGCACAAAAATCGCGGGTGGCTAAGACATCTCTCGGAAGACTATGGAGAGAGTAAATAAATAATCAAAGATAGATTGTTGATAAAGCGAAGATTTATTCAGTTGTTTTCTTTTTGGCATAAATTGAGAAAGGAGAATCTTTTTCTGGTTACAGGATTCTCTTGTTTCGCTTGTCTTGTCTCATATGTTTTCGATTAATAGATCAACGTTTTAAAGATGATTCGGAAATCCATCATCAGGTATATAAAGATTTTGGAATACACGCCCAAGTTGTGAGTCTGGTGCCGGATAAGTCGTAGCGCTCTCAACGCTATCGAGAATAAAGTGAGTGCTTCCATCGCACATAACAACCTGGATTCCCCCTGGGTGGCTACTCGACCATGCGTGTCGCCTGTTCGGGTCAAGATCACCACCAATACCTTCAGTAATGTTGGTCCGAGTGTTCGGCGGCCAGCGGCCAGCTCCATGGACAGATGCGTTTGTTTTTCGTTTCATATGAGGCCAGGGAAGGCCTGCCCAAATTCCAGCGTGTTCATCTGTTCCTAGCTTGTCACCACTTCGCTCTGACCAAAGAAACGTGTTGGTTGTTCCATCGGTGATCATTCTGATTGAAATGAGCCGAATATTTTTTTTGAGCGACCCCCCACGTGTGATCAGTCTATTAGGTAAGTAGTTCGTCATTCCATAATTTTCAAAAAATGGATTCTGACCACGCATTAAGCTCGAAGGGCATTCATAGATTGGAATAGATCTGCCAAGTTCTGGCATTTCCTGTAAGGTCGGCATTCCTACGGGTTCTGGATCGATCGGTGAAGGCTCACCCTCTTGAAATATCTGATTATGTAGTGGTAGTTGATCCATAAATGGAAGAATAAATGAACCTACTCCCCAACAGGAAAGAGGAGTTCTTGGATGACCAATATAGCCAGGAGGAAAATGCTTTCGTGCACTATGGTATTGCGCTGCTGCAAGACCAATCTGCTTCAGATTGTTTGCGCATCCCATTCTCCGTGCAGCTTCTCTTGCCTGCTGCACTGCTGGGAGAAGCAGTCCGACAAGAACACCAATGATCGCAATAACAACCAACAATTCAATTAGTGTAAAGCCACGTTTTATTTTGAAAGTTTTCATATCACCGGCTCCTTAAGATCTCCTCATCCTACACCCCAAATAAAAGAGGCTCAACGCGACGTGAATTGTGTCTTAAAGAGGGGCGTTGGGGGCGAGAGTTATTCACAAACGGCCCAAGCGTGGCAACTAAATCAAGCGTGGCTAAGATATCTCTCTAAAGACAGATATCCAAAGCTAGAATTATCTCTCACCCTTTGAACCGAAAAAACTCTCTGCCATTGAATGACAGTTGCTACTCTTTGCTTTGAGGGAATTTAAACACAGTCTTCCAATCCTCTTTCATATCTACAACCACCCATCCACGCTTGGGAGCATCCTCCAACGCCTCAATCAATTTTTGGGGACCCTCTTTACCGTAAGCGTATTCTCGTTCTCCATCAGTATGGTGAATGATCACGCCAAGAGCGGGGTGAACATTCCCCATCGTCGTATATTCCAACATCGCTTTGTCCCCATCACTGTTGCCAAAGCACATTACAGGTCGACGGCCAATGAATTGTTGAATCCCCAAAGGTTTTCCTTCTTTGTCATTCAAAACAAAGTTTTCTGATGTTCGTACCAAAACTGCCTTGTCACCACGCAACTCAAATCTTGGCCGGACCGTGCTTCCAATCGTCCGCTCTGGAGGAATGTTATAAATCTCGTTACTCCAGACACGCATAAAATCAGCTCCTCCACCCGATACGATATAGGTTTTAAAGTCGTTGGCGTGTAAATAGTTAATCACTTCGATCATGGGTTGGTACACGGTTTCGACATAACGACACTTAAACCGAGGATGCTCCGCAGAGTGAACCCATTGCTGTACGTTTTCCTTGAATTCGTCACATGTCATGCCTGCGTTTGCAATACCAGCAAGTCGCAACAATCCATCCAAACCGTCGGCGAGTGAACCTTTGATGTCGCCTTTGAGCAA
Source organism: Pirellulales bacterium (assembly GCA_039831725.1). Classification (GTDB taxonomy): domain Bacteria; phylum Planctomycetota; class Planctomycetia; order Pirellulales; family UBA1268; genus UBA1268. Next base: position 4,051 of record JBDOMQ010000077.1, on the reverse strand, counting down.
AGCTGCGACGGCGGGGTCCTCTTTCAATCCCACATTTTCGTTTGCTTGTTTTTTGACTTCGTCAATGATATGAGCCAACTGAATTGGTAGAGGTGACTCACACCAAAGCGTCCCATCGTTATCAAAAACAGCCACACGTTCGGCAACAGGAATGAACTGGTCGGAATCCGAGTTAGTGACTTTCTCTACATACTCAATAATCTGTCGTCGGGCATCTCGATCTTGCCAAGATGGCAATGGATCAGCTTCTTTTGGTGCATCAGCGGCTGGCTCTTCAGCAAGTCCAACACCACACCACAAAACCAACGCTGCAATAACTCTCCAACGCATAGCAAGTCTCCTTAAGCCCTCCATACTACACCCCAACTAAGGGAGGCTCAACGTGACACGAATTGTGTCTTAAAGAGGGGTGTTTGCGATTCGTGGCGGAAGAGTCGCAAAATCTGATCAGTCGCAGTCTTTTTAGAAGCCGGTATTCTTCGTTTTAGACCTGAGGCCTATTCGCTCGTCAGGAAATGTCCTCATCATTC
>JBDOMQ010000077.1:0-3511 GCA_039831725.1 Pirellulales bacterium | reverse complement strand
GCGGGTTGACTGAAAGGAACTGGGGGTCAGAATGAAAAGTATTGACCCGGGCGATTAGCTCAGTTGGTTAGAGCACCAGCTCGACAAGCTGGGGGTCATAGGTTCGAATCCTATATCGCCCACTTCTCTTTCTCTTAATGCCGTGTTTTCCGGCGTTTTATGCACTTGATAATAATTGCTGATACTCAATGCGACTTATTAATCAGTCGTAACAGTAAATGATCAGTCGCAAAATCTGATCAGTCGCAGTCTTTTAAAAGGCCGGTATTCTTCGTTTTAGACCTGAGGCCTATTCGCTCGTCAGGAAATGTCCTCATCATTCAGAGGCATGAAGGCCTGTAACATGAAGAGGCCTTCGTCCAAAAATTTCTTTAAATTTTTGGGATGGACCCGTCCGCTGGAGCGGTGAAAAATGATTCCCCCGTTGATGGCATGGACGTTCCAGCCAGCATGAGCTTCGAAATAGTTCAAGAGTCGTGAGTCGAAGAATTGACGAATGGCGGTTTCATCTGGCCCCGTCAATCGGTACTGCTTAGAGAACTGGGGATGATCGTGGAAATCTATATCTCCTTCACCCGTCAAATGAGTGAACACTCCTTCTAAGGCTTTGTCGAACAAGCCTTCTGGCAACATGGAGAACTCTGGGATCCGTAATTGGTCTGATCCAAAGGCAACAAAGCTGAAATAGGCTCGATGTCTATCACGACCATCGTGGCAGTCTCCTATCATGACGTCGGTTTCATCAAACCGACCTTCCATGACATTCCTAACGTTTTTAGAGTGAAATCTGCGAAATCGATGTAAAAATTCGGTGTTCGATGACTCAGCTGATTTGAAAGACAAGCCCAATGCTTTGGCTGGCCGACTGAGGATCATCATTCTCAGCGTTTGGCTGCCAATAGAGATCACCAGTCCGCCAATGAGAACCACCCCAATGACGAGTGGAAAACCACCCACATCCATCAGATATTGAATCCATGGGTATAGAAATTCGTAGACCTCAGCATTCAACCAATCGATCAAAGTCGTGATTCGCTTAAAAAGGGTGGCTTCCATAATAGAAGCGCTCCTTGTGATTTGCCGTTGGAAAATTTAACCTTCATCATCATGCACATCATCTCCATGAGCATCCAGATCAACTTTGATTCGTGGCGGAAAATAAGAGACTATATATCGCAGTTATCCAGAAAGCGGTGGGGCGAATAATCTGTCACATTGAGTAACGTTTTGACATCAAAAATCACCGCTTGATTGACTACCAAAATTTGATTCCGACACAATTCCGACACAATTGTGTCGTTTTCGCAAAAAACGTCTATACGTCTGAAAAACAAGTACCCCCGGCAGGATTCGCACCTACTTTTTTACTATTTTTATTCGGTAGTCAATGGTGGTCATCATTGGGCAGCGTTGGGCAAAGGATCTAAAAAACAAACCAGATCATTCTGTAACAACCATCTATGCCTAAACCATACCGCCAATGCCTGTATCCATTTCGTATCCATGAAGTTTCAAGCACGGGATTTTATTACTTTTTAATGCCGATCATAAACCGGTAAATGCAGTCAGCGAGAAACAATATCACTGTCCCATACTTTCTTGAAACTGCTTGATTACCGCGTTGTTCGCCTCAGTAATATGCTGCACTACGTTTTTATACACCGTCTGATCTTCTCGAATTAAACCCTGCTTCAAGACACCAAGTTCTTTTTCAAAACGATCAATATACTGGCACCTTTGATACCCAATAATATAAGGCTTACTAAATGCAGCCTTTACATATTGCCCATATGCCTGACCAGCAGCCTCTTCACTTTCCATCTGCTCCCACATCGTCTTCGGATAGGCCGTTGTCGGAAAACTACTCTGATGATCACATAGTATGATTGGCTTCTTAAATTTTTGATGAAGTTCATCAAAGTACGAAGCTTGAAACTTTGCTCCACCCGGCTGGATTGAGAGTACATCGATATACGGCAGAGCCTCTTCGACGACACAGTCCGGATGGTCGCCTGCTAGATAGCGCTCCCCGAAGATCAGTGAACGCGGAGCACAACGTTTTGTCTCTTCGCCAAGGATTTTATATAGTTCCCGTGCAACAAGCCGGAGGAATTCATAGTCCTCCACTCCGCCGTCAGCAAGGAACTTTTTATATCGTTGTTTCCCTGGTGCTGAATTCGGTAGATCACGGATAGTGGACACCCAATTCGTTCTGCGTTTTGTACTAGATCGTGTCAGATCCCACTGCGGTGTATCTGTCCAGTAGTAGCCGATGAGGTTGGGGTTCCCTTCCTGTTTGCTGATATTAAACCGAATTCTCTCACGAACTTTTTCCTGTATGGCTGGATCAAAAATATCTGGATAGAAAAATTGCGTGTCTGACAAATAGTTTGAATTTTTTGTCAAATACATCGGAGACAAGTAAGGCATTATTTGTGTTAGCGAATCCGGTGCACCGTAACCTGCTGTATTAAAACCCCACGCTCTCAAGTTGTCATATGCTTCTTCACATGCCTGCTGCTGGTTATGAGAAAAATCTCCCTGCAACACATTCCGAATGTGATTAATGCCAAGTGAAAGAAATGGCTTCCCGGCAGGATCGATAAGGCAGTCCCGCCCGTGGACTCTACTCAGTCGGAATACGCCCTCTGCTGAGCAGTTCACCGAAGCAAGCAGTATCAGTAAAAAAGATACGAAAAAAAATTTCATGATTATCTACTGTCCGTACTGAAAGGGCATTCATCTTTACTTTAAGGCATTTGGCGTCTCCGTATCCAGCGGATACAAATCGCAAAAAACCGCTATACATCTTGAGAAGGTAGTACCCCCGGCAGGATTCGAACCTGCGACTCCCGCTTTAGGAAAGCGGTGCTCTATCCCCTGAGCTACGAGGGCGTTTGATGTGTGATGCTATCTAATACGAACTAATACGGAAGCAAAGTATGGAATCAATTCTTGGATTCGTTAAGTTGCGATCGTACACGATCATATTCCGGGTTGACGCATTTGTCTCCCCAACGCTTCAACGCTGCAAGTAAACCAGCATCGCTCTCTGTTGCCTGACCCTGATCACCAGTTTCTGCAATCCAGTCTTTCAACATCGTACGATGCTCTTCAAGCTCTTTTTGAAATGCTGGATCTTCTGCAAGATTGTGAATTTCATGCGGATCGTTCTCCAGGTCATATAGTTCTTCGGGCGGCTTGTCTGGACCAAAGAAAATGAGTTGTGTCTCATTCATCTCATTGTTGGCCATCATTTCTCGAAATCGTATGGAAACAGGCCACGGATCCTTATAACTCGGCTGCATGAAAGGACGATCTGTTAGATAATTTCGCAGATACTTAAATCGCGGTGTGACAATCGCCCGAATTTTTTCGATGCTGTAATCACATCGATCACGTGCAGCAACAAGATACTTACGTGGTGTGTAATTCTTTGCCAAGAAATCTCGGCCTTCCATAAACGAAGGAATGGGGAGCCCAGCAGCTGCAAGGCTTGCCGGCGCAATAT
>JBDOMQ010000423.1:0-7669 GCA_039831725.1 Pirellulales bacterium | reverse complement strand
CATGCGATTTCTAAAATTTAAGCTACCGATGTGGGTAGCAGCTGGACTCATCACTTCAACGGTTGTTAGTGCTGAACCAACAATACCGTCGCACGTTGATACCAGTATTTATGAGTCTTTTGCACAAGCTGAAGGGCAGTCGCCCGTCACGCTGATGCCACGTGCAGGCGTACCTGATGAGGACGTCTATCAGTATCGTGCTGCCGCACCTCAAGAAGCAGCGGTTGAAGAGGGAGCAACACGCTACCTCGAAACAGACTTTTTATTAAACCGAGGGATTGAGACTTACGGTTGGGTTGATGTTGGTATTGGTGCCAACGGTTGGGGGGCAGACTGGAACGGCCCGATCACGTTCAATGATCGCAGCTGGCAAGGGCAGATGAATCAGCTTTATCTTGTGAATGAACGGATTCTGAAAGAAGACCAATTCAGCTGGGGTGGTCGGATAGATCTCCTTTACGGCACGGACTTTCTGTACACGGTAGCTGCTGGCCTTGATGCGTATCGTTCAACCCCTGACCCGCTTGGTCTGACCGGACCTCGTTGGAACACCAACCGGTACTATGGTCTCGCCATGCCACAGCTTTACGGTGAGCTTGGTAGCCAAGAACTGAATGTTAAGTTCGGTCACTTCTATACGTTGATTGGATATGAAGTTGTTCCTGCAATCGGTAACTTCTTCTACACCCATGCTTATACTATGCAGTATGGCGAACCGTTTACCCATACTGGCGTACTAGGCACCTGGGTTCCGAATGACCAGCTGACCATCATCGGTGGTATTACCAATGGTTGGGATAATTGGGACGATGGTCTTGAGAATGGTGCACCAATTGGGAACCAGAATTATCCGAACTATAACAGCAACGCTTCATTTCTTGGAGCAGTCACATTCTCAAGTTCTGATGGATCACAGGCTCTGACACTGGCCAACTCAAGTGGTAATCAGCTAAGTGGTTTTCAGGACCCTTCCGGTGCGAACTTTGTTGGAAACCGGACGGTGACCAGCGTTGTGTATACCAATGAGTTCACTGATAAACTGACCTACGTGTATCAGAGTGACTTCGGGTATCAGGCGCACGCAAACGCCCCCTACCAGACACAAGGCCAACAAAATGGGTCGGCCTATTGGTACGGTGCCAACCAGTACCTGTTCTACAACTTCACAGATTACCTGATTGGTGGTCTGCGATTTGAATGGTTCCGTGATAACAACGGTACCCGCGTTGTGTCTGGTCTCCGTGATGGTTCTCCAGGAGCTGGTGGCTTTGCCGGTAACTTCTGGGCAATGACATGGGGTCTTAATTATCTCATTGGAAACAACACCATCATCCGACCAGAACTGCGATATGACTGGTTCTCAGCAGATGAAGGTGGCCCAAATGGCCCGGTAGGAACCATGCCTTATGGTCGTCTCAACGAACAGAACGCTCAGTTCTACGGTGGTTGTGACGTCATCTGGCAGTTCTAGGAATGAAGCTCGATGCTGCCAGCCTTTCGAGGCTTGTAGCTCAAGGCAGTAGAAAACCTGTTCAGTCATACACGTGTTAGTGGGCCTGCTATGCGTCGTCTTCGTGCAACACTCTGGTGAAGAAGAACCAGAACTCAGGCGATGGCTTCCCTGTGGACGTTTTCTTCAGTCAGCTTTAACTGCATTGGTGCCACCTCGGCTCGCTGTCGCCACTCCGGTTGGTACAGACGCACCAAATATTTGTATCGAAAGGCACTCTTTTTCACGGGAAATACCAATGGTTCCAGAAAACATTAGGCGCAGGCAAGATAGGCGATATAGGCTGATTGTCAGTTCTTGCGGTCGCTGCTACCGTTGTAACCAGTTGCTCAAGGATGGTCCTCGTGACCAGAGCGGCGTTCACCCGATGACAGTCTGGGTGAAATAGTATCACGGAGGAAATTGCCGATGACTTCTCGGATTGGGCGAGCTCTCGCTCGTATACGACGCGTTGTTTCAATTGCTGGAGTGTCGGTGCTTGCTGTGCTGCTCGTAGGAGTGTCAGTGCAGGGCTCAGAAGAGTGGCTCACTGATTATGATGAAGCGCTTGCCGAATCAACTCGGAGTGGTAAGCCAGTGCTTACGCTATTCACCGGAAGTGATTGGTGTCCTCACTGTCGAACACTTGAAGAACGTGTTTTTTCAACGTCTGAGTTTGAGTCATGGTCCGAAGAGCATGTCGTCCTTCTTATGCTTGATCTTCCCGAATCTGGAATTAGTCCAGCTGTCCGAAGTGAACGGTCTCGCATCTGCTTGAAGTATGGAGTGCGGACGTTTCCTTCGGTCTTAATTTTAGATTCATTCGGTGAAAAAATTACAGAAGAAAAAGGATATCGCGGAACACCTGCATCAACGTGGATCAAACGATTAGCTGCAAAGGTTCCTGCACCCGAAGCGGTTGCCGAAATGAAAGAGCCGATGCTGAATAGTCTCGGTGAAGCTGTCGATGAAGCACGGGGAAAGAAACGCCCAATCTTGCTTGTGGTAAGTGGTAGCCGAGACAAGACAGCAAGTATTCGATCGGCAACACTCGTCAATGATCCTGAATTCGGTGCACTTGCTGAGGAGAGCTTTGTAGTTGCTGCTCTACCTGCCTTAACAGAAGATGGTGAGCCGGCAGACGCTTCGTTAGAACAATTACTTGGTGGTACACTCGAGGCAGATGCTGTCGAAGTCATTGTCACAGAAGATGGTGAAACACCGGTCTTCATGGCCTCAGGAAGTCAGTCACCAAAACGAATAGTGAGCGGTTTGCGACGGTTTCTTGCCGCACGACAAGCTGCCCGTCAGCAAGGGTCAACTCGCCGATAGATCAGAATATTGCTTACGAGGTCTCCGCGTGTGGCTCATCAACTGGAGTTGCATCGCGAATCTGGAATCGGCCAGCCTCTGTGTTGAGTTCTGTAATTAACGCCCGTAGTTCATCAAGCGAGGCATAGAATAGAGCATTTGCAGCGGAAGATTCCCCAGCTGCAGTACGCAAGTTCTCCATGGCATCACGAATTTGTCCGGCACCCTGTGACTGTGCCTGCATGCCTTCGTGAACCTGATCAAGTGAATTGCTGACCGCAGCAACAGGCTCGACGACACGTCCAAGACTGGTGCCGATTTCTGCAACTGTTAATACACGACCACTGACCTCGTTTCGGAAGCGGTCCATTTCCATCGTTCCACTTGAGACAGCTGTCTGCATCTCGCTAACAAGGCGTTCGATATCTTTTGTCGCCAGGGCTGTCTGATCAGCAAGGCGGCGGATTTCTTGAGCCACAATGCGAAAGCCTCGTCCGGCTTCACCAGCTTTTTCAGCCTCGATAGTGGCGTTAAGCGACAGAAGGTTCGTGTGCTCAGCAACTTTTGCAATTGTCGTGACAACGGTGGTAATCCCTGCCGCTCGCTGGCTAATTGCCGACAGTTTACGGGTGAAGGCATGCATTGATTCATCAAGTTGCTGCATGGATGTTGTCATGCGATCAACACCATTCTGGCCCTCATCCGCAACAAGCTGTGCCTCACGTGCTGTTTCGCGAACATGGCTTGTGGCTTCGAGAAGTTCGTTGCTGGTCGCAGAGATCTGACTAACAGCCGCCGCGATCTCTGCAGTCGATCCGTCAAAACGACTTATGACATGTTCCTGCTGCCGAAGCGAAGCTGTTGTATCGGCCTCTACTGCAGAAAGGCGGGCACCAGCTGTCTGAATGCGGCCGATGAGTTGGCTCAGTGAATGATTCATTCCTGAAAATGCATGGAGTAATCGTCCAACTTCATTCTGTCCAGCCCCTTGCGGCTGACTTGTTAAGTCACCAGCTGCTATAGCCTCTGCTACGGCAGCTGCCCGTCCAACAGGCATTGCAATCGAACGACCGAGCCAAACTGCGGCAAGAATGCCTGGAATACCAATCGCACAGGCAGCAATTAGACCCGCGAGAGATTGCTGCCATATAACGTTCGAAGCTGTTTTCGTTGAAATCGTAACAAGAACAGCACCGCCGACAGAACCACTGGCAGTTTCTATTGGTGCGGCGACATGATATCCAGACATATCAAGGCGACCAATTGGCAGTTGCTCCAAAATACAGTCACACACAATGCCTCTGTCAGTGTCAGAAAGTGAGGCCAGAGTTTCTTCAGTATGACCTTCGACAACGCTACGAGTGACAAGAGGGGTGAGTTCTGACGACAGGATAGTAATTTCCTGCACATCACCACCAATGAGTTGGTCGAGAAGTCGTTGGAGGCCAAGATTTTGGTCGAGCCGATCAAGGAATGATGCCTCCATGCCAACCTGCACGATGCGTGGCTTGTCGATGCCGGCAACCCCAACGTACTTGTAGATCTTTTCATCGGTCTCTCGTTTTTGTGCTTCCTGGACAACGCTCTGTGCTTCACCCTCGAGAAGTGGGTAAAATGCGGAGGCTTGAGGTTGCTCGGCTGGGTCTGAAGAAAATGTGAAATCTTCGACATCAGCTGTGTAAATGACAGTCTGTCCAGTCGAGTCTGTGGCAAGCAGTTCAATCCCTGCTGCGTCAGCTATTGGTTTGAGCTGTTCTCGGATAGTTTCATTTGATACGCCAGCTGCTTCACCGATGGCGACCAAACTTGCCAGCAGTGAGGCCTGTGTCTGCATCTGCTTGCCCATTTCGTCCTCAACCTGAAGAGGGACTTCAGCTGCAAATGCTGCTGCACTGGCTAGACTCGTTGCAATGCTATTTCCTCCAACACGTACCTGTTCCAGCACTGCTTGGCGACTTGCCAGCGTCTCAACAACAGTTGTGACAGTAGCTACCAAGGTGATGAGAAGGGCCGCGATCAGGGCGATACGGGAACGAAGTGACATGGCTGGAAGTGCAGGGGGTCGAGAGATTGGCCAAGAGATTGGCGAAGGGCTCACATGCCCAGCACCACAAAAAGAACGCCCTTAAGGCTAGCCCACCTTTTGCGACCATGCCAGCCAGTAAAGTCAATCACACTGAGTGTATCGAGGCGTGTTACGCGACAAAATGCATCAGAACCGCTCGTTTGGCCGAGCAACCGTTACGACCGTTTCAGTTGACGGCAATGGTGCCGTGACGGTGGAATGCCGCAGAGTCATGTCACGAGGTTGTTGAAACGAATTGGCCAGCCAGCACCCCACAATCGGCAGTAGCGTAAAGAGAGGCGCTATGATCCACGGGAGCCATGGTGAAAGGGCATCCGGCCGCCTTTTTGGACTTTTTGGTGCGTTATCTGAAACAACAAGGAAGCGGCGATCAATCGGCATGGATTACCCTAAGCGAGTACGGAACAACGTATCAACGACAGATTTTGATCCGCCCAGAAGAGGTAAATAGCTATTTCAAGCCCTTTATCGCAACGGAGGTTTCGAGTTTTTTGTAGTCATTGAGCATGGGTAAGCTAGGGTAAAGTGGCCGAGGCGGGGCTCGAACCCGCACGGAGATTCCTCTCCACGGGATTTTAAGTCCCGTGCGTCTGCCAATTTCGCCACTCGGCCAAGTGTGTCAGGATATTAGCCGCTAATGGTACTTCACCGCAAATGGTGCCAACTTTACCCGCAGGTCTGGAATTCAATGTTCTCGCAGCGTACGGTCAAATGCATCAAAAGAGCATTGAGTTCCTTTCAATTTCGTCGATCACAGGACCAGTGTTCGCAATATACAGGTAGGGCGGTGACGTGATAGAGAATGAGTCGATAGTGCTGCCGGGCTTTGATGGATTTCTTGGGAGCCGAGCATCAATCGGGATGGATGTAGTGATCGTTGGCCTTGTTTTGCTCCTGCCGGTTCTTTTCGTCAGTATCATGGCAGTGAAGCAAGGACGTTATCGCCTGCACAAGTCATTGCAGATTTTTATCATGGTCGCACTTCTGGCGGCGATTCTGATTTTCGAAATCGATATTCGTTTGTTTAGTGATTGGCGAGTTCGTGCGAGGCCAAGTCCGTACTGGCCAGTAGGCGTCGGCACTGCACTTGCGGTGCATCTGGTGTTTGCAGTCTCGACCTTAGTACTTCTTTTGTGGGTGTTGATCGAGGCAGTGTTGAGATTTCCCAAGCCGCCCGTTCCAGGAAATCACAGCAGGAGACATCGGCTCATGGCACGCTTGGCGGCAACTGATCTGCTGATAACAACCGTGACAGGCGGCTTTTTTTACTGGTTGGCTTTTGTTGTGTAATTGACCTGTCGACGAGTACTTCGATGAGTCGGGAACTCATCAAAGACTCCAGCCCCGGCAACTCTTATGTTGTCGCGGGTTTGTTGAGCCATCTGCAGAGGCCAATACCGCCAAAATATAGCGCCGCCAAGGGCGTCGCGAGAAGCAGCATGCTGTACGGATCTGCTGGCGTAAGTATCGCTGCAGCAATAAAAATTACAACGAACGCCATGCGCCACTGGCTCACGAACGTTTTTACTTCCACGATGCCAAGGCGGTCGAGGAAGACCATTATTAATGGGAGCTGGAAGCCAAGGCCGAAACCAACAGGTAAAAACAGGACGAACCCAAGCCACTCGCTAATTCGCGGGTCAGGGTCAAGGCCAAGCCACTCGTTAAATGCAAGAAGATATGTGAGTACGAAATCAAAAACAAAGAAGAATGCGAGAAGGACTCCAGAAATAAAGAGCCCAGTGCTTACTGGTAGGAAGAGATGCACGACTTTCTTTTCGTGCGGGTAAAGTCCAGCTGCAACAAAAAGCCATAATTGATAAATGATCCAAGGGCCAGCAAGCACGAGCCCGATAAGAACAGATGCCTTGACGTAGATTCCAAACGCTTCTTGAGCACTAAGTGTTGTAATGCTTACTCGACTGTCTCTGGCGAGTGGCTGCCAAAGAAGGATGGGTGCAAGAGATTCTATGTCGAAGAGATCTTTGTGTTCTGCTTCGGCCCGTGTCCCTGGCAGTCTGTTTGGGTGAATCTCACGAAGATCAAAAGAGAGGCCATACTGCTCAACAGCATCCACGACTTCCTTTCGTGAATATGGAAGTGCGGCTCCCCCGCTTCGTCGAGGCTGCCAGGCATCGAAAGCCTCAATTGCACGGTCAGTGTAATATTCCCCGAGTGCCTTCCGTAGAGGGGACTCGATTATGTGGATCACTGGTCTGGCAACAAAAAATCCAATGACAACGCCACAGACAAGACCAATGGCACCCCGAATGAGACACGATCGAAGTTCTTCAAGGTGCTCACCAAATGTCATGGTCGAACTGTTGAAGAGGTCGTCTTTGTCCGGAGTTATGGCGTTTTGTGGCATTGTATGTACTGAAACGGACCTGTGACGGTCCTGGAACTCCGTGACTCGCTATGACCTGCTCTAGATTGCAGCGACAATTCAAGCGTAATCAGCCTTTGTCGTCAGTGCTATGGCTGGCGTTGTTTGCTGTGCAAGAGCGGCCATTTACAAGCCAAAACTGTCTTCTGGCCCGAAATTTAAGACTCAACAATTTCTGGTATCCCCTGAAAAAGAAAGGTACTTTTATACGTAGTCAATTTGTATCTGAATCAGGGGCCGTTGATGCACTTTCTCAAACAATTGTTCAGCCGTTACACGAATCCAAACCGCCACCGTATGAAACGACTTTTGAAGACCCTTTTACTAGAGTCTTTGGAACAACGGATCGCCCTGGATGCATCTGGCTCACCAACTCTTGATGCGTTGAGCGACCTCA
>JBDOMQ010000223.1:0-1626 GCA_039831725.1 Pirellulales bacterium | reverse complement strand
AATTCATGGCTCATGATTACAACAATTCCGCTCTGTGTTGGAAAAATCCGGAACATCAAGTGGATCATCGTCATCAAGTCGGAGCGATCGTGATAAACATTTGCAGTAGAGAATCTAGAAAAAGATCAGCAGCAACGGGTCTCTGGAAAGATTAGAAAAGCTAGACGCTTTTGAGAAGCACTGGAATACACACGAATGGGTGCAGTCAAAAGAATCTTTCCATCGTAGTTGAATCTTGAACGCTTGAATCTGATTGATTTCTGAGGACTTTAATCATTTGGACTACATGTGACACAAAGTAGATGGCACAGTTGATTCTCGGTATCCCCTTTCTCTCGTAAAGCAACTCAGTTCACTAAATTACCATTGTGGGGAGGATAGTACTTTCCAATGAGGATTGCTCTGACTTTGTATCAATCCGTTTGCGACCCCCCCATGTTTTATGCTTTTGTCCTTTTGTGTGATCGCAATCTTGCCAGCGTGCAGTTCACACAAAACTCTGAAGAGCCTCTCCTGTATAGCTTCGAAGCAACTTGTTTTGTTTCTGTTTGGCCCAGCGGTCGGCGTGAATGAAAATGTCTTCTGGCGGCCCTTCAGCTACGATCTGTCCACCGCCGTCACCGGCTTCGGGACCCATATCAATCACCCAGTCGGCAGCCGCAATGACTTCAAGATTGTGTTCAACAACCAGCACGGTGTTACCTGCCTCAACAAGTCGCTCGAGAACGTGGAGGAGCTTCTCGATGTCAGAAAAATGCAGGCCAGTCGTGGGTTCATCAAGAATATAGAGCGTGCTGCCGGTACCCGGTTTTGCCAATTCTCGTGAAAGCTTGACACGTTGTGCCTCACCTCCAGAAAGTTGAGGTGCCGGCTGCCCAAGGGTTAAATACCCAAGGCCGACGTCAACGAGTGTTCCAAGAATTCGTGCGATCTGCGGAGCAGACTCAAACAGATGGGCAGCTTCAGCAATGCTCATCTCAAGCACGTCTGCAATCGATTTACCATGCCACTTGGCATGTAATGTTTCAGCTGAATATCGTCTGCCCTTACAGGTCTCACATTCAACCCACACGTCCGGCAGAAAATGCATTTCGACCCGTCGTCGTCCTAGTCCGTCACAGGCTTCACAGCGACCACCCGGTACATTGAAACTAAATGTACGAGGTGTGAACCCACGCGTACGAGATTCAGGGAGCTTTGAAAACAGCTGTCGAATAGGGTCAAAGACGCCTGTATAGGTTGCTGGTGTAGACCCCGGGGTCGATCCAATCGCATCCTGATCAACAAGAATCACCTTGCTGATCTTATTCATACCTTTGATTGAATCATGAGCACCTGGTTGCTCCCGCGATGCATGCAACCGCCGGGCAACTGCTCGCCACAGGACATCAAGAACAAGAGATGTCTTGCCAGATCCACTCGGACCAGTCACTGCTGTCAAAACACCTAACGGAAATTTCACATCAAGATTTTTAAGCGTTCGATGTCGAATGCCTTGTACCTCAAGCCAATTCTCTGGCTCACGACGCCCATGTTCATTTTTCTGTTCAAGTACTGCGTCGCAGGCACGTCGTGTTGATAAATATGGTCCAGTGATACTGGCCTTTGTCTTTTCAAGTTTTTTTG
>JBDOMQ010000247.1:0-7760 GCA_039831725.1 Pirellulales bacterium | reverse complement strand
ACACCGTTTGCACACTCCAGAGAGTCCGTCCGTTCCCCCTGAATAGGATGAGAGAGTAGCTGCCTCTTTTTAGGAAGAGGTTGTTGATCTGAGGTGGCAACCTCTACCAAGGTCAAATTGCCGCTGTTCCATGAAACCGTATGCCCACTCCCGGTTATTGCAATCTCTGCCTGGAAATTACCTCGCTCAACATATCGCACTGCATATCGCTGAAAGAGTTCCGGATGCAAGGAACGACCGTAAAGCCGAAAAACCAAGTCAGTGACACTAGGACGGGCTGAAATCAACGTTACCTACCTCCACAGAGCATTTTACCAGCACATCCATCGATGAGCTTGTGCACTGTGTTGATTAGTATATCGGCTTCTGGCAACTCATCCTACTGATTGGCAGAAACCGTTTCCACAGATTCCCAAAGAAACCATACTGTGTGTGTTGTTTGCCCCAGAAGAACACTCAATGCCCGATAAAAACACGGTAATTTTACCCCCTCTGAAACCCGTTTAGGCGGAAGGAGCAGCCCAGTCGAAAAGCCGATCCCACACACAACACGGCTCGGATAAATGCCTAAAAATTAGTACTAGCTTCTTTTTTGAGACCTCCTGACACCGAGCCGACTACTCAAGAAAAATTATTTCCATGGTGCTGAAAAATTTTCTATGAAAAATATTTCTGAACCATGCGACCCCCATCAGTTGATAACTTGCGGACAATCGAGACCGTGCTTGACAGGATCAAACAACGACACAGAATGCACATGTGATGAAATTTATTTATCACATAGTGATCACAAATGAATCTGATTGATTTCAAGGAATTTTTTGTTTCAGACGATTGCAAAATTTATACATTTTGAAGTAGTAATTTTGAGCTACGAATGTATTTGAAATTAGGGGGGAAGAATTTAACGAGCTGGTCGCATTATTTATTCATTGACTGAACTCGTTCATGATGTACAACTTCGAGGAATCCAAGGGGGGCGGCGACGTGAGGGATCGACAGTCGACGGGTTCACCTGTGGCTTGGATGTCCCCCCCGTCTTCGAGGTATATATTATTTTCCAATCGTTTCGTACGTGCATGACTCTCAGTGGCTGGTCGTAGACCGTTTCGGTATTCTACCGGAAGCATTCAAACTGGAACTGTTTCAAAAAACTGAATGCTGGGAAGGACCCGGGGGTGCTTCTGACTCAATTGGCCTGTTTTGGCCGCCTCTCACGGCGCTTACAACGATATGAGGATACGGAATGGTCCTTAAATCCAATCGTCAAAGGATAGCGCGGTGCCTCATTGGTTGCGGAGCAAATGTAGGTGCCCGACGAGAACAGCTTGAACAGGCAATCGACATGCTGCGATTTATGCCAGGTGTTCAGCTCATGCATGTCAGTCAGTTTTTAGAAACAAGACCAGTGGGTGGCCCGCCCGGGCAGCCTGCCTATCTAAATGCCGCTTGCCTCATTGAAACAACCTTTGAGCCCAATGAAGTACTCGACATGCTTTTGGCTGTCGAAAACACGCTGCAGCGTTCTCGAGAAACACGATGGGGCCCACGAACGATTGATCTGGATTTGCTGATCTATGATGACTGTATCCTGAAGACCGAACGCCTTCAGATTCCACATCCACGCATGACAACACGACGGTTTGTTCTTGAGCCTGCAGCCGAAATTGCCGCCGACTTAGAGCATCCCGTGTCCCAGTGCTCGATTCATGAACTTCTTGAAAATATCTCACAGCGTCACCTCCACATCGCTGTGGTGGGTGTTCCGGGGAGTGGTGCACCAGAAATTGCTGATGCGGTAGCCGACGTGACACTTTCGCGGTTGATTCATGCGCCTGCTCCTCTTCCCGTAGCTGGCTGGGAGGCTCTGCCTGCAAGGCAGGTGCCACCAAAAGAGCCCACAGAGCAGCTACTCCTGCTGTCTCAGAAATACGCAGATCCTCTTCTAAAAGCCGATTGGCCGGATGATCCACATGGCACCGTCACTGATTATTGGATTGAGTCCATTCGACTGGCAGCAGAGAACAACGCCGCAATTGATACGAACAAGCAATTTGAGAACGCCTTTTCATCACTTAGCAAAAAAACAGTCACACCACATGTCATATTACTGCTCAATGTGAATCGACAAACGCTATCAGAGAGAATTGCCTATCGAGCTCATGCCGCTCAGCAGAGTGACGTTTTTGCTGATTTAGTTGCGGTGCAAACAATGAAGACCACTGATCAAGGAATTGCAACGTTGCTCACTTTGCAGGAGCATCTTATAGATTGCCTACTCAACACGCGGGACCGACAATGCCGTCCGAAAGCCGTCATACAACTTGATTCCAATGATCTTGGAAAAGCTGCGCTTGATGCCGTTGCCGCCATTGAGGGCATCTCGTAATCATGTCGACACCACTGGTTATTCGTGATCGTCACGCAATGCGAAACCTGGTTCTCACGAACCAAAGGATGGGGCGTCGCATCGGATTTGTTCCTACTATGGGCAGCCTTCATGCAGGACACACATCGTTAGTTGATCGTGCAGTGGCTGAATGTGACGACGTTGTGACTTCAATTTTTGTTAATCCAAGTCAATTCGGACCACAGGAAGATTTTGAGCGATACCCAAGAGACTTTGATGCTGATTTCAATCTATTGGCTCAGCATTGCGTTCGCTGGATTTTCGCGCCCGACGTTCATGAGATGTATCCACCTGGTGATTCAACTCGTGTTGAAATCTCCGGGCCAGCTGAGCCCTACGAGGGACAGTTGCGACCCGGACATTTTTCAGGTGTCGCAACAATAGTCTTACGACTTCTTCAGAGTGTGCCAGCACACGCCGTCTATTTTGGTGCCAAAGATTGGCAACAAGTTTTGGTCGTTCAACAAATGGTGCATGACCTTGGACTCGACATAGAGGTTATGACGTGCCCAATAGTGCGTGACAAAAATGGCCTGGCGTTGAGTTCTCGGAATGCGTACTTGAGTGAATCGGAAAGAACGCGTGCCCAAACTATTTACTCTGCACTTCAACAAGCAGAGAAAAACTGGTGTCGTGGTTTAGCAATCGATAAGATAGAGCAGAATTTGAGAGACCTGCTGACTGCAAAAGAGATCCGGATTGATTACGCTGATATCGTTCATGCTGAATCGCTGAAAAAGGTCTCTGAGGTGAATCGTGATACACCGGCTATTTTTCTCATCGCCTGCCACGTTGGCTCAACACGACTGATTGATAACATTCTCCTGCCATCACAGACGTAATCTTCGTGCTCACAACACTTTTCTACATACCTACAAAAATCTCCCTCGGTTCAGCGTCCTGGCCGCTCTTTGGATGGGGTGCTTTCTTTTTTGTATGGCTGTTTCTCGGCAGCACGGCATTTGTACTCACTAGCCGACAAAGAGGTTGCAAGGAGGCCATTAGTTCGCTTCTCCTTCCTCTGGTTATAAGCGGTGCTGTGATTGTTTGGGGGCTGCCGGCACTGGACGAGGGCCGTGGGATTCCTGTGCGCGGATATGGGACGATGCTCATCGCCGCGGCGGCGGCTGGCACCTGGCTGTCAATTATCCGCGGACGAAAAGTAGGTGTTGATGCTGACTCGATCGTTGCCCTCGGGCTCGAAGTTTTTCTTGCCGGAATTGTCGGCGCTCGAATCTTTTTTGTCATTGAATATCACGAACAGTTTTTTTCGCCTGACAAAAGCCTGATCCAGTCATTGCTTGCCATCATCAACATTCCTGCAGGTGGGCTTGTTGTTTTTGGAGCTTTACCCACCGCATCGTTAGCGGCATGGCTGTTTGCGCGAAGAAGAAATATTCCAATTACTCAGCTTGCTGACTGCATTGCGCCAGGCCTCCTCATCGGTCTCTCTCTTGGGAGACTCGGCTGCTTTTTAAATGGGTGCTGCTACGGCGGGCCCTGTGAACTCCCATGGGCCATGCAGTTCCCGGCCGGAAGTCCACCATGGTTTGACCAGGTCAGTCGAGGATTCATTCCAGGCCCTGGCATTGATGGAAGCACCGTGCCTACGCTTCCAATTCACCCAACTCAACTCTATGCAGCACTTGATGCAGCTATTTTAGCCACACTGGCTATTGCATTTACTCCTTTCGCTCGCCGAAGTGGTGAGGTGTTTGCCTTGGTTCTCACTCTCCATCCGATCTCACGGATTCTGCTTGAGGAAATTCGTATCGATGAACCACCCGCTCTTGGAACACCACTCTCAATATCTCAATTGATGTCAGTCGTAATTCTGGGCTGTGCGTTAGTGTTCTGGTGGTGGCTCTCAACACAACCACAGCAGAAACTAGGAAAAACATGTAAGGAACATTGAACGTGACTCTTCAGCAACCCAAGAAGTCTGTTACCAGTCCGCCTGTTGTAAGGCTTCGATGTCGAGAAGATGGACCGCTTGTTGTTGAATTACCGGAGGCTATCGATGGGACCCCCTCAGTCACTGTAGAAATCACTGATCACAACCGAGAGGCATTTACACTCCCCACGAACAAATCCATTCTCGCACTGTGTCGTTGTGGAAAATCCGCAAACCGCCCATTTTGTGATGGGAGTCACAAAACCTGTGAATTTCGTGCAAGTGAAACTGCTAGCTAACCAAAACGCCCTTCGAGCCGACAAACAAGCTAATTACGCTCTCTGAACCACACAGAAGGGGGGCGTTTTAACGGCTCTTCCGAGTAACAAGGCTCTTCCGAACAGGAAAACCTTGCCTAGAAGACGACTCAGACCGAGTCCCTCAGGAAAAAAACAAGCCATTTACGGTGGAAAGATATAGACTCTGAAGAAGAAGATAGTTAATTTTTCATCGTGTCCGTCAGTTCGTTCAGTACTCATACGGTTCAATTGACTGACGCATTGCTTCATCAACCGCCATTCAAGCCATCAGGCTGGTAATGGCGGCGAATGAATACCGACCGTCGTCATTCCCAGTATTGTCCCCTCAATAGGTTCACTTGAGCCCATATGTCTCAACGACCCGGATTTTACGAACGATACAGCGTCTGGATTCTCGCTATCCTTGTCTTTTTGCTTCCCATGGTGGTTGTGGGCGCAATCAAGGCCAAAGGCAATAATCGAAATGACGTAAAGGGATGGTTGCCTCTGGAGTACCCAGAGACCAAGACGTATCGCTTCTTTCGTGAGAATTTCCAAGGTGAAGAATTCATTCTCGTGAGCTGGGATGGCTGCACGATGGATGATCCACGGCTTGAACTACTAGCCAGGAAGTTGCTGCCACCTCCTGAAGAGGCCTCCCGAATTAGTCGAACAATCTTTTTCAAAACAGCTCAGACTGGCCCCCGGGCTGTTGAGCAGATGACTGAAGAGCCGCTCAATCTTGATCCTGAAGAAGCGGTAGACAGGCTCACTGGTGCACTTATCGGTGATATCGATTCGCCTGATAACCAGACGGCCGAAGATGACAGTACTGAAACTTTGACAGATGCAGAATTAGATGACCTTCAAACGTGTCTTGTCCTGACGCTGTCCGATGCAGCTCGAGCAAACCTTCATGGTGCAATCGACACAATAAAAAATGTTGCAGTCGAAGAGTGTGGTATTCCGGAAGAAACGATCCACATGGGTGGACCGCCCGTTGACAATGTATCAATCGATCGCGCGGGGCAGACCAGTGTCACGCTACTCTTTGGCCTTTCGCTTGTTGTTGGCTTCTTTGTGAGTTGGTGGAGCCTCAAAAGCAAGATGCTTGTTGGGCTTGTGCTCGCTTCGGGGGTTTACAGCATGTTCGCGAGTCTTGCGATCGTGTGGTATTCAGGATACCCCGTTGATGCCATCCTGCTCACGATGCCCTCTCTCGTCTACGTCGCAACAACGAGTGGTGCAATTCACCTTGCCAACTATTATCGTGATCAGTTGGCTGAAACAGGAGTGCTTAAGGGTGCTGCCGGTGCTTCGGTACGCCATGCTCTCCTACCACTTTCTTTAGCTACAGGCACAACCGCCGTAGGGCTGGCAACACTGGCTGTGAGTGTACTTGTGCCAATCAAAATGTTTGGCATCTTTTCAGCAATCGGTGTTGTCGTAAGTTTCATCATTTTGATCACGCTTATGCCTGCATGCCTCGAGCTTTTTCCACCAAAGCTGCGTCTTGGTGCAGCATCCAGTGAAGAAGATGATGACTCATGGCGCCCAATTGAAGAGAGTCCGTGGTGGGGTGTTGGAAAGTGGATCACAGAACACAATGTTGCAATAGCCACAATTTGTCTCCTCGTTATGGCAGGCATTGGCTATGGCATGACCCGTGTCGAAAGTAGCGTTCAGCTCATGAGGCTATTCTCGCCTCAGGCTCGAATTCGACAGGACTATCGTTGGCTTGAGAAAAAACTTGGGCCACTCGTTCCGATGGAAATTCTCATTCGCTGTGATCAAGAGCAATGTGATCTCAATTTCCTTGAACGAATGGAACTTGTAGATGAAATACAGCGTGAGATTGGTGAACTCGGTGAGGTGGGCAGTTCTCTATCGACTGTCACCTTTGGCAGGAGTCTTGACGTCGGCGGTGGCGGCATTGGCGGCGCTGCAGGCCGGGTATTTGGACTGAATGCACGAACACGACGCAGTGTGCTTAACAGAAGACTTGTCGCCCATCGTGATGAATTTCTCGATGGTGACTACCTTCGCGAAGCAAAGGTAGTCAGTAACGAAGGAACTCGTGATCAGGAACTGTGGAGAATTAGTGCTCGTGTCAGCGCGACCAAAGAAGTTGACTACGCAGACTTTAAGCGTGACCTCCAATCAAAGATTGATCCTATTCTGGCCAGCTACCAATCTGACGGCACGCAGGGAATTTCTGTTGACTACACTGGTCTTGTACCACTGGTCTACAAAGCACAGCATTCTTTGCTTGATGGGCTTATTGCTGGTTTCATTAGTGACTTTGCAATCATTGTTTTAGTCATGGTGCTTCTTTGCCGAGCTGCCTCCGCGGGGCTTGTGCTGTTACTTCCTGCCGCCTTCCCTGCTGTTGTTGTTTTCGGAGGGATGGGTTGGGGCAATGAGCTTCTAAAGACTTTTGGAACAGGAAATCTTCTTATCGATATCGGCACCGTAATGGCTCCTTGCGTGGCACTCGGTGTTACCGTCGACGACGTTGTTCATTTCATGCTTTGGTTCAGACGGGGTATTTCTGATGGCATGGATCGCAAACAAGCAACTATGCTGGCCTACAAAGGTTGCGCTCGAGCGATGTACCAGAGCTGGGGCGTCATTGGTATTGGCTTGTCAGTGTTTTCACTCTCACCATTTGGTCCAACACAACGATTTGGGCATATGATGCTCTCCATGCTGACCGTCGCATTAGTTGGAAACCTTGTGTTACTTCCAGCGCTTTTGGCCGGACCGCTTGGTGATATTTTTGGGTGGAGTGTACTCCGTCTGAATCGCAAGAGGTCAGAAAAACAGGATCAACGCCGGGTGAAAGCAGAGGCTGGCACGGATGCACTTCCACAGCCTCACGTGTTGCCTGAACCGGCGACAAAGCAGGTTGTTCATGCCTGAGAATGATGCGGCTTCAGGGGCACTCTCAGAGGCCACTGTCTTCATTAAGCCAAAGCGGGCTCGTCCATTTTTCGGCCGTCATCCATGGGTCCTTGATTCGGCTGTGCTGCGTGTTGACGGTGAACCCACTGACGGGGCCGTGGTCGATGTTGTGACCCACGACAACAACTTCATTGCCCGAGGCCTATGGAATGCATCAAGCCGAATTCGAGTTCGACTGTATTCCTTTGTGCAG
>JBDOMQ010000339.1:0-7767 GCA_039831725.1 Pirellulales bacterium | reverse complement strand
GGTTTGCTGTATTTGTTTCATAATCGTGCTTGGGATGTCATCTGATTTAGTGGCAGATCCACTTGTGCTTGATCTTTGGCCCAATGGTGTCCCGCTTTCCGGGCCGAAGGCCGAACCTTCTGAAGAAGTGCGAACCAACAAGAATGGAATTTTGCGGATAACCAATGTGACTCGACCGCAACTGACGGTATACCGTCCGGATGATCCAAATGGTGCCGCAGTGCTCGTTTGCCCCGGCGGCGGCTACAAAATTTTAGCCTATGAGCATGAAGGCACGGATGTTTGTGAGTTTCTTACAGAACACGGAGTGACGGCGGTTCTTCTGAAATACCGTGTTCCATCATCACAGGAAGTTGCTCTCCAGGATGCGCAACGAGCGATTGGGATGATTCGTCATCATGCGAAAGAATGGAGCATTGATTCGGATCGTATCGGAATGCTTGGCTTTTCTGCAGGGGGGAATCTCACTGTTATGACATGCTTGCATGGAAGCGAACGCACGTACCCAATTGATGAAAAGCTTGATGTTGAAAACCCGACACCAAACTTTGCGATTCCCGTTTATCCGGCCTATCTTGTTGAGCGTGGTACCGAGGGACCGCTGCTTTCGAATATTTCAGTGCAAGACACATCGCCACCGCTGTGTCTCGTTCATGCTGCAGATGATCCTTGGACAGCCAGTGGCAGTTTTCTTCTCGCTGTTGAGTACAAGAAGCATGATATTCCTTGTGAGGTGCATGTGTACGCAAAGGGCGGACATGGTTTTGGAATGAAAAAGAAGGGCTTGCCTGTGGATGCGTGGCCTTACCGAGTTATCGAGTGGATGAGCTCAATGGGTTATCTAACAGGGCCTGAATCGAACTAGTATCCGGTGGTAAAGCGGTGCACCATGGTGTGCTTGTAGGTTTCGCCAGGACTTAAACGGGTGGACGGCCATTCTCCGTGCCAGTCTGTCTGGTTTATGGCATCCGGAAAACATTCTGTCTCGAGGCAGATTGCCGCATGTTGTTTATAGGTAGTTCCAGATTTCCCTGTGAGCGATGAGTCAAGATAATTACCCGTGTACACCTGAATGCCGGGTTGGTCGGTCAGAATGTCAAGGCTTCTTCCACTAGCTGGGTCAGTGAGCGTGACAGCCGGACGAAGTGCTCCATCAGGTTTCCAGTCATCGATGACAAGGCAATGATCGACACCTCCTTTTTCAGCACCTTCCGGTGACGGAGTAAGCGCCCGGATTACCTCGCCAAGATTGGATTGAGCCTTTGAGGAAAACCGAAAGTCAAAGGGAGTACCTTCAACGTCACGAATAATGCCTGTTGGAATGCCGCCTTTGTCGAGAGGGAGATACCGATCAGCATGTGCCTTAAGCGTGTGGTTCTCAATATCATTGGTTGCCTGGCCAGCAATATTCCAGTACGTGTGGTGTACAAGATTAACGATCGTTGGGGTGTCTGTCGTCGACTCCATTTCAACCCATAATTCACCATCTGGAGTTAGCGTGTAGGTTACTTTGGAATGGAGCGTTCCGGGGTACCCCTCGTCTCCGTGTGGCGATAAGAGTTCAAGATCAAGCGTTGGCCCTTTCTCTGAAACTCGTGGTGTTGCTTTCCAGAGTTGCTTGTCAAATCCAACAACACCACCGTGAAGATGATTGTGGCCATTGTTTTGAGCGACCTTGTATGACGTGTTGTCCATCGAAAAAAGGCCATTTGCAATTCTATTACCAACTCGACCACATATTGCACCGAAATAAGGGTGCCCATCGAGATATCCATCAAGCGATTCAAATCCAAGGACAATATCAACTGGTTCACCGTGCTCTTGAGGAACACAAAAGCTTGTCACAATTGCCCCATAATTTGTGATAGTGGCTTGCCATCCTCCAGGGACCTTCAGTGTAAAGAGACTTGCATCTCGTCCGTCACGGAGTTTTCCAAATGGACGAACAGTAGGTGCTGTTATTGTCTGGTTCATGTGTTCGGCTCCATAAGGTGTAGGCATCAAAAGAAAAAAGAATGAGTAGGCTCCGGAAAGGCACCATTGCTATTCAATGCAGGCTCATCGTGCCATGCCAGAGTGCCAGTCCACAACACACAGAAACGATTGAGCTACAGTCAGGACGATTTGTATTCAGTAAAGTTTATACCCCCCCATCCTTCTTTGCGCGGAGAGGATTTTACAAAACTTCTTCAATGACTGGATTCGTAAGTCGCCCGATACCTTCGATCTCAATGGTGACCTCGTCACCCGGCTGTAGATAGACAGGTGGGGTGCGGGCAAACCCAACGCCGTGCGGTGTTCCAGTAAGAATAACTGTCCCTGGATTCAAGATTGTGCTAGCGGATAAGAATTCAATCAATGTAGGAATATCAAAAATCATGTCATTCGTATTGCACTCTTGCATTACGTTACCGTTGAGAAGAGTTCGGAGGGAAAGATTGTTGGGGTCTCCAATTTCATCGTGGGTTGTAATTACCGGCCCAAGTGGACAGAAGGTTGCGAACGTCTTGCCTCGACACCATTGGCCACCACCACCATTTTTTTGCCAGTCGCGAGCGGATACATCATTTGCGCATGTGTAGCCAAGGATATGTTGGACGGCTTCGTCCCGACTAACGTTATGGCAACGTTTTCCGAGGACGACTGCGAGTTCGCACTCATAGTCAACTTTTTCGCTCCGTAGCTTTCTCGGAAGTATGATCGGGTCATCCGGGTTTTGGATTGCACCAGTGGTTTTAAGAAAAAGCACTGGGTGCTGGGGCGGTTCGGCTCCAGTCTCGATGGCATGCTGCTTGTAGTTCAGTCCAACGCAAAGAACGTCACTGGGTCGTATTGGTGCCAAAAGCTTTTCAACAGATGCCAGCGTTCCTGTGTCAGAAAAACCAGATGTGATATCTCCATCAAGAAGTGTGACACGGTTGTCATTGTGTAGCCTTCCAAAGGTTTCTTTGTTTTGTTTTAAAAAACGAATAATTTTCATCAGTCAGTTCACTCTGAGGTATCATGCTAGCAGTCATTTTTAAATCTCTTTCATAGTGTAAGCGATGTCATCCTCACCTTGTGCAGTTACTTTTATCGGAACCGGAATAATGGGCTCTCCTATGGCAGAGCACCTTATTACTAACGGGCACCCACTCCATGTACATAATCGAACACGTGAGAAAGCCAAGCTGTTACTTGAGCAGGGGGCGGTATGGCACGATACGCCTGAGTCCGCAGCAGCTGCCAGTGATACAGTGATAACAATGCTTGGTTTGCCGGCTGATGTTGAGCAGGTTTATTTCGGACAAGAAGGCGTGGGAGGTATTCTTGCTGCGGCGAAGCCAGGGAGTCTGCTCATCGACATGACAACGTCAAGTCCTCATTTGGCAGAACGTATTTCACGTGCAGCGGAAGAGCAGGGCATGCAAACTTTGGACGCGCCGGTTTCGGGTGGTGATATAGGTGCTCGAAATGCAAGTCTTGTTGTCATGGTCGGTGGGAAGCAAAAGGCGTTCGATAGGGGGCGGCCGCTGCTAGATCAATTGGGAAAGTCGATTACTCTTCTCGGACCAGCTGGAAGTGGTCAGCGTTGTAAGTTGGTCAACCAGATTGCGGTGGCCGTCGGTATGGTGGCGTGGTGTGAGGCCCTTGCTGTAGCAAAAGCAGCCGGCCTTGATCCATCAGTAGCTCAAGGAGTGATAAGCGGTGGAGCTGCTGGGAGTTGGGGGCTGTCAAACCTGGCTCCACGCGCACTGCATGAAGATTTTAAGCCAGGTTTTCTTGTTCGCCATCTCGTAAAAGACATTCGGCTCGCACAAGAAGAGGCAGACCATAACGGGGTCTATCTTCCTGGGCTTGAAGTGGCCGGAAAACTTTACGAGTCATTGGAAAAAGCAGGCCTTGGTGAGGAAGGAACGCAAGTTCTCTTTCAGAGCTACAGTACAAATAGAAGAACCATCTGCTAATAGGCATATTGTCGCGCAGGCAAACCTCGTTGTGCTCTTGAGTTTCCTTGTGTAATGATGATGATGAAGGCTATTGCAGACCATAGGGGAGTATTTCGTTTTATGAAAAAAAAATACAATGTAGGTGTCGTTGGGTATGGTTGGGCAGCGACAGCTCACATCGAGGCAATAAATGCGACCACACAGGGACAGGTAACTGCGGTGTGTTCGACTCGAAATCTTGATGCGTCTGATTTGGCGGCTCAGCATGGAGGTGCCATCAGTGCCTACAATGATCTTTCTTCGATGCTTGCTGATCCTGCGATTGATGTTGTTGATATTACGGGGCTTCCAAGTAAGCATGCTGAGCAAGCCGTTGCCGCTGCCAACGCCAAGAAACACATTATTCTTGAAAAGCCAATGGCGAATTCACCAGAAGAGGTCGCTGCGATCCTTCAGGCTGCGAAGGCAAATGGCATTCATGGCTGTGTTTGTTTTGAACTTCGGTATTCAGAGCAGCTGCAGGTTACAAAAGAGTTGCTTGAAAAAGGTTTACTTGGACAGTTGCATTACGGTGAAATTGATTACTATCACGGCATCGGTCCTTGGTATGGTCAGTTTCGTTGGAATACTGGAAAGAAAGATGGTGGCAGTGCGCTTTTAACTGCTGGGTGTCATGCGATGGATGCGCTTTTGATGATGATGGGAGACCGTCAGGTTGAAAGTGTTACGAGCATGAGCACAAAAACAAATAGCCCTACTTTTGATCCATACGAGTATGACACGTCGAGTGTCACGCTTGTAAAGTTTGCAGACGGTGCTCTGGGAAAGACTGCGGCCATTGTCGACTGCTTCCAGCCGTATTACTTCCATACGCATCTTGTAGGAAGTGATGGGAGCCTTTTGGATGATCGGTTTACTTCTATGAAACTTTCCAAGGAGCGTAATGCCTGGCATCGCCTGTCGATGAAGATGTGTGACTCGGGCGATGTTAGTGATCACCCTTACCAGAGTCAGTTCCAAGAATTTTTCAATGCTCTCGATCGTGATGAAGAAATGCCACTGACAAGTTTTGCTGACGCAGCTCGAACATTTGAAGTTATTTTTGCTGCTGACCAGAGTGCTTCCAACGGTGGGCAGCCAGTCGTGCCGAAATCATTTACGTAAGTGCGATCATGGCTTTTGTTTGGAGGTGTCCCAGTGGTCTGTCGTCCTTTTATTCTCACGTTATTCTTGTCTGCGTTCGCTTTGTTGTATGCACCTGTTTTTGCAGAGGACTCAAGGGCAAAAGAAGTTCTCGCGGCTGATGACGCACGTATAGCGGCTATGGTGTCCGCAGATTCAGGGTTGCTCGGGCCGTTGCTTTCAGACGACCTTCAATATTCACATTCAACAGGGGCAGTTGATACAAAAAAAACATTACTGAGCCTGATCGAAAAAAAAGAGATACGATATGTCGCGTACCAACCAACAGAAAGATCAGTGGCTTTCTCTGGTTCTGACATAGCCTTTGTCAATGGTCGAGCAGAAATTGGCGTTAAGCATAAAGACCAATCATTCGAGAAAATGTTTGTTTTTCTTTCGGTGTGGCGATTGGAGAGAGATGCGTGGAGGTTGCTTCGGTGGCAATCCTCGCAACTCATG
This sequence comes from Pirellulales bacterium, assembly GCA_039831725.1. Classification (GTDB taxonomy): domain Bacteria; phylum Planctomycetota; class Planctomycetia; order Pirellulales; family UBA1268; genus UBA1268. The sequence continues at coordinate 2,197 of JBDOMQ010000339.1, read as the reverse complement.
TCAGTGATGCCAGCCGTTGGTCATATCCACGTGAGCGGTGACACAAAACAGAAAAATAGTTGGCAGCTTCTTGTTGAAGGTGATTTTAAGGATGTAAATGGTGAGCCCGATACATGGAGTTGGAGGGCCGGTGTTCTATCCTGTACAGGACGCCCTGTAGGTGTGACGCGGTTCCACAAGCCGCTTGAAAATTTTGAACTCTCTCTCCAGTGGCGGCACCTGTCAGTTGGTGGTAATTCTGGTGTCTTTCTGTGGGCGCCATCAGAGTCACTTCTTGATCTGCCCCCGGGCAAACTGCCTCGTGGAGGAATCGAAGTACAGATTCTGGATCACGGATACACAGAACAGTACAAAAAAAAATCTGGACGAAAGGCTACCTGGTTCACTACTGATGGGGATGTCTTTGCGGTCGGAACGTCGAAGATGAATCCTTTTCCGCCGCTCTCTCCGAATGGAACACGCAGTTTTCCGAATGCTCGATATAGTCGAGGTAGTCCTCAGTGGAACCACTATTACGTGAGAGCCGTCAATAAAGAAGTTCGGCTCTGGGTAAATGGTCACGAAGTTTCGGGTGGCAATCAGTGTTCGCCATCAACAGGTTATTTGTGTCTTGAGTCGGAAGGCGCACCTATTGAGTTCAAAGAAATCTATTTACGAGAACTGCCCTAACATGAATCTTTGAGAGTGTTTCAGCGATGAAGCACAAAACCCTCAATCGCTTCATATTCAGGCAATCCGAGTTTGTCATAAACCCGAGCTGTATCTTTGTTCCGATCCTCTGCCCGCTGCCAAAATTCTCGAGAGTCGGTTGGTCCTGGGAAAAGTGCTCTATCTTTCTGGCTCTCGTGTTTGAAGATGGCCATTCTTTTTCGCTCTACTTCTTCAGGAGAAAGAGGGACGGCCATTTCAATCTCATGCGGTTCCCACTCTTGCCAGGCACCCCGATAGAGCCAAATCTCACAGGCTTTTGCCCATTCATTATCGGCAAGCGTCTCCATGGCCTGAAAAACAGCTCCAAGGCATACGCGATGAGTCCCATGCGGGTCAGACAGATCACCGGCTGCATAAATTTGGTGTGGCTTGATCGCATCAAGAAGGTTTGCTGTTATTTGAATGTCATCAGGCCCGAGAGGTTTTTTTCGAACCCGGCCAGTTTCATAAAATGGTAAATCAAGGAAGTGGATGCGTTCAGGTTGAACACCTGAGTGTCTGGCACCTGCTCGAGCTTCAGTCCGACGGATAAGACCTTTAACTTGTTGCAGTTCAGGGATATCCACTGCACCTGCTGCTTTGGTACGCAGAAAGTGCCGAATCTTTTCAGCAATTTCATTTGCTTTTTGCCCAACTCCAAATGTTTTGCAGAAAGCTTCAACAAAATCTACGTGCGCGTCGGCTGTCTCATCCCATACAGCAATGTTGCCACTCGTTTGATACGCAACGTGGACCTCGTGTCCTTGTTCACAGAGACGGATGAACGTTCCACCCATGCTAATGACATCATCATCCGGGTGCGGACTAAAGACAACTACTCGCTTTGGAAATTCTTTTGATGTCGTTGACTCAGTCAGTCCACGAATACGTCTTGTTTCTCCAGGCTTGCCACCTGGCCACCCAGTAATTGTATTTTGTAATGTTCGGAAGACTTCAATGTTAATGTCATAAGATCGTCCGCGTTTTGACAAAAGATCCTGAAGCCCGTGTTCGTTATAGTCTTCGTCCGTGAGTTTTAAAATTGGCTTGCTAAGTTTCAAGGAGAGCCAAATCAGAGCCTTTCGCGTAAGGTCGTCAGTCCATGTCAGTCCAATTGATTCCAGAGGGCCAACAAGCCATGGGGACTCGAAACGAGTTAATTTTGCAGCGGCTGCTCTGTCAAGGACAAACTTGGCGTCGGGGTGTTGCTGGAGAGAACTTGCAGATACGTGGCTGTTCGGAGTGTCTTCAACGGCTTGGCGAACAATAGGTGCTTTATGTTCACCAAAAGCAAGTAAAACGATTCGGCGAGCATCGAGAATTGAGCCAACTCCCATAGTGATAGCTTGTCTTGGGACATTCCACTCACCAAAGAAGTCGCTGGCGGCATCGGCCCGGGTGACGCTATCGAGTGTTATGAGTCGTGTTCGACTTTCAAGACTACTACCCGGCTCATTAAAACCTATGTGGCCAGTCCGACCTATTCCAAGAAGTTGTAAGTCGATCC
>JBDOMQ010000416.1:0-7790 GCA_039831725.1 Pirellulales bacterium | reverse complement strand
CCTTGACCCCCAAAACATACACCGCCTATATTTCCAAAGCCGCCAACTCCTGTACCGGTAAAACCAGCGAACCCCGTACCGCCAAAAAAACCGCCTCGTCGTTGCAATCGCCGCGGTTGATTACTCCCAAAAGCAACCTGCAGGAAAAACCCTTGTCGGTAGAATTGAAGTAGTCGCAGATTTCCCAAGAGTGTGCGTTCAACAATTGTCAACGGTTCAAGTGCAATCGAGCGACCTGAATTTTGTAACAATGGTTGAAGAAATGTGAAATCAAAAAATGACACGTTTGTGTACTGATTCGGCCCCGCAAATTGCCAGACGATTGAATTAACTAAGCCGACAGCCAGTTCACCAGCTGTAGCGAGATTTCGACGGGCAATGAGATCTGTTTCGGTACCCCATCGTGTAACCTGTCCATTTGGATTAAGAGGACCACGGTTTCGATATTCAGTGGTATTGCCACCGAAGAATTGAACATCAAATCGAAAACGTTCAGTGCTCACATCCAGTGCAGAGAGATAGAGTGTCTGAAGCTGATCCCACCAATTGATTGAATTCAGATACGCCAGTTTCATTGCTGATTCAGTGCTGAGCTCGATCGCTCCTGATTCAGTTAGATCGACTACCTCGTGGAGTCGTGAACGCCACGCAGGATTGTCCAGTGTCGTACGATCACCGTTGATGTGCCAACGATAAAAACCATGCTTTCCATCAACACAATGCATATAGCGATGAGCCGTTGGATCATCTGGAGGCATCGGTGGAAAAATTTGATTGTACGGATCATGAAATCGACTTCGTTTGTCTGATCGTACGTTGTAGTCAAACGGCACTTCCCACCGAGGATCACACGATTTTTCCTTCAGTAAGGCATTCACCTCACGATCAGCCTGCAGGTAATACTTTCCGCGTGAACACCCTCCGAGTGTGATAGCGCACAGCACTGCAATACTGAATAGTCGTATCCACAACTCTGTTCGCGACGATTTCATGGAAGACGCCACGCGGGGGAAACGGGCGCTCGTGTGACAGGCAACCACGACCCCGTGCACAGGGAGTGAACGGATTGCCTCTGTCGTCATCCATCGACGTTCGTGTGACGCAATCTTTAACGAAAAAAATGTTTGGGTTATTTAGGAGAAATAATAACTCTGGGACGCATAAAGCTATTCAGGCCGCAGGGTCGTTCCAACCGATACATCTTACCTGTGCGTGTTTACTGACCGACAAAGGCAAACCATGTTTGAACCGCGGATTAACTATTTAAAAAGTTGGGGTGTGATCCTCTGCTTCGCGGTTGTCCTTCTTGGCATGCGGAATCTTTCTGCTGAGATCGGTTTGACGAGCCAACCAGAACCGCTGGGATATCCTGGCTCGCTTGACGACCCCGCTGATGCCCTCGCCGAAGAAGAAGCAGGTAGTATCTGGGCGCCACCCAAACGGGCTGATGATCTTCAGGTGCCCGCCGGGTTCGATCCTGTCCGAAGTAAAGGATTTTCTGAAAACCCAAAAGATCTTCTTACATGTTTTCAGGAACCAGCACCGGCTTCATGTTGTGACCGGAATATTGTTGACCGCCATTGGATGGGTCCTGGTGAACTTGCCTACCACATGGCACCTGATCACAAGCCATGCACAAGAGATTATACACGTGTGTTTCGCACTGAGTTTCCTGGACGTCTCTGGTTCTCTACTGAGTATCTTGTCTGGGCAACAACCGGGCAGGCCGTTCCTCCGCTTGTCACGACAAGTGACGCAGGCACGCTAGGAGCGGAGATTGGTGTCATCGGTTTGCCAACAACACGTGTTCTTTTTGGGGGAACCAACTTTGAAGGACCTATGCGTTCTGGTGCACGATTGACAGCTGGATTTTGGTTCACACCGCAACAGGAACGTGGTATTGAAGCCTCCTGGTTTGGACTCGCGATTGCCAAAGAGGCATTCAGCGTTTCGACAAATGGTGCGACTTCTTTTCTGGCGCGACCATATGCCGATGCGACAAATCCGCCACAACAGGCCGCTGTTGTGATTCCTCTAGTCGACTCGTCCACACTTCCTGCTACTGATCCTCTTCTTGATCAGACCGTTGATGCATCGCTCGAGAGTCAATTCGGGAGTGTTAATGTTCTTTATAAAATCAACAGAACACAAGGTGAAGACTTCCGTAGACGGTATCTGGTCGGTGGATTTCGATATCTGATGCTTGAAGATCGACTTGCAGTGAACATGACTTCAAGTGTTCCAACAGAGAGCGCGACTGTCTCTGACTCCTTCCGAACACTAAATCAGTTCTACGGAGGAGAATTTGGCATGGTAGAAAAATGGTGGCGAGACCGCTGGTCTCTTCAAGTGCTCGGTAAAGTTGCACTTGGTGCGACAACAGTCACAACGCGAATTAACGGATCGACAACGACAGCAGACACTGCGACTGGAACAATAACAACCTATCCGGGTGGTGTTCTCGCACAGCCAACCAATCCAGGAAATGAACAATCACTTTTTGCCGCCGCAGGTGAATTTGGCGTGACTGCTGACTATGCTATCTGGTCACAGTTTCGCCTCTCTGTTGGATACTCACTGATCTACTGGACGACGGTCGGTCGAGTCACTGATCAGATCGATCCATCCGTCAACCCCGAACAATTTGGTGGTGGCACAATTACGACAGGACCTTCTGACCCGAGCTTCAATCTGTCAACAACTGGTTTCTGGGCTCAGGGTATCAATGCCGGACTTGAGTACCAGTTCTAATCATAGAGCAACACCTCGGTTTCGTTTAGCGCTGCTATTCATTCGTTTTTCACTCACGCTCAACACAGCCGCTTCAGGTCGTACTGGCATACTCTCACGAAAATGAATACTGCAACTGAAAAGCTAGCGACGGGAAGCAAAGAACAGTTCAATGAAGAATGCCCTACGGACAACGATTGGGCTCATCCCAACGGCTTGCCATGGGCTCGTAACTTGACCACAACATCCCGGCCAAGAATGCCCCGCATCTTGTAGGCAAGAGTTGGCTTTTTGTCGAGCAGCTTGTTCAAACTTTCCTGAGACCAGGCCAAGACCTGACTTGGTTCAGTCGCAATGACATCAGCTGTTGCTTTTTCACCTGAGAGGAAACTCATTTCACCAACAAATTGCCCCGGTTCATTACGAGCGATAATCTCTCCATCTCGACGTACTTCTAAAGCCCCTCGCTTCAGTACCTGAATATCGTGGACCACCGAGTCGCACTTAACAATCAGTGTTCCAGCTTCAATCTCCCGCCACTCACCGAGTTTCACCAACCGGCGAAATTCACCCGGCGTTAGTTCAGAGAAGACGTTGTCGTAGAGTGCTTGCTCAGGCCCATCCAAGCGACGCGGCCGACGCTCCCTTAAAAGGATGGCGATCTGCACAGAATTGACTGCCATGAATAAGAGATTCCATGCTATCGGTGCCCAAAGAATATGGTCACTACAGTTACAGTAAAATGGAAGAAGCGACAAGCCAGCAAAAATTGTAAGCACACGCAACCAGAGAATGTCACGAACAAGATACGACGTCAGGTACAGAACATTTGCAACATGCACCATGTCATCAACGCATGGGCAGTACATTGTGAGCAGGAATAAAAAAGCCGGATCCATCAACAACACCTCTTCCCCCATCTACTTTTCATACGAGCAATTGAACACATCTGGTCAACTGCATCGCTTTCGATTCAATTCATCTTTTTCATGTGATTCTGTAACTTCTTCTTCATCTGTTGCTATCTTGAATTTCCAGCCATCGATGACCGTTCCTTCTGTTTTCAGATGTGACATCAAGAAGAACAACCGCCGTCGGGCATCTCCCTCAGGCCCTTCTGGAATATCACTGAACCGATCTCGAAGGTAGTACGGCGCCCACGCCTGTGAATAAAGCGTGGCCTTCAATCGCAACTTTCGGCAATCAAAACATTCCGGGACCGTGACACGATAACTCACAATATCCGTCCCCTTCCCATCAGCGTATTGTGGATCTTCTCCGACACCATGAGGATGAGTTGCCTCAACAAATGCTGCCGGCATTTCATCACTTGGCCCCTTGGCTGACCACCCTCGAGGTAAGAGCCTGTTGTCTTTCGCATCATGCGTCCGGTGCAAAAAGCTTGTTGTGAATTTCCCTGAGGCATTCTGTGTCAACTCCTCGTAGATCTGCACCTGATTTGGACTACTGATTACACGATGATGTGGCTGATACGCTTGCAGGCTTTGTTGCCCATTCTCAACATCATCAAAAAATTCAGAAGGCAACACTTGGCCATTCTTTCCGACAATGACACCGGCACCATTTGTTAACCCAGACGACCAGATAATACGGTCACGACCATACGTACTATCCACAAGCAGAAACTCAATCCACACCCGACGAAATCCGACGCCACTAGGCAGTCGATGACCTGTAAGATTTGTCACTTTCACATCGGCTGCTATGGTCTGCCCAGCAGTTTCCACATTAAGAATTTCAACCGTAGCTGTATTTTTCTGTGCATTCTGGACGTAGTTATCGATGGCAAAGTGAATTCCTTCCACACCGGTCTCATAATCGGGCAACCGGACTCCAAGCACATCATTGAATTGCCTGAAAATTTCGAGCAGGAAGACATTCATGCCTTGGAATGTATGTCGCCGAAAACCTTTGTCGCGAAATCGAACGTGATGATCTTCCCGAGCAAGCGCATGATCAGATTCCGGATATTCTTGGTCCTGGAGAACTGCAATTTTTGTTGCAATCTGATCAATCGAAAGATCACCATCTGGACTTTCATATCCGTTGGGCATGTGGCATTCCTGACAACTCCGTGATTCGGATGTCCGACCAAATTCATCCTGAAAACTACTATTGAGCCACTCCAGATACGTCGCCTGCTCAATCTTGTGTGCAAAGCCCTGGAATTGCGGAGTCTTTTCAGATGCAAGTAACTGTTCAAGCTGTTCTTGTGGCGGTTGTTCAACCCCGGCAGGAGGATGCCCCAACGGCCAGTCGAGAACTGGCAGATTAATAACATGGCATGTTGCACACATTCGTGATGATTGAATGAATGGGCTGTGTTTCGGAGCAGCGCCAAGCACTTTGAGCATTGGCTTCGTAACAACATCTTTAAACGGCCCATAAATCTCATTTGCAGGACCCGTTTTAAATTGACCTGTTATCGAATTGGCCAAAAATCCTTGAAGATCTGGATACTCTTCAACCATTCCGTGACAGACGGTACAACTAATTCCATCACGGGCAAGTCCCCCGTACTTATGATGTGGGTCATTCGGGTCTGCCACATGAAACCAGTCCAGATTCTCTTTGCCTTTTGTCTCCCACGGCTTGAGACCCGTATCAAATTCGTGTTGTCGTTTGCCAAGAGCACCATGGCACCGTAGACAAGTATTTACTACCTGGTCTCCATATACGTCCGCCTGATCACCAGGTAATTCTCGTGTGAGTTGTGACAACTCACTCTCAAGCTGTGCATGAAAAATCGGGTCGCGTCCAGCAAGGCCCATTGGCGACCACCTCCACTCACCATAGGGCGATACGTTCAGGCCTCCACGCTTCGTTTCCAGAAACATGACAGGACTTGCACTGTGCCGACCAGTGGCAGCACTATGGCACATCATGCACTGATCAGAGGTCAGAAATCGCTCAGGAATCGTTGCATGTGGGGTAACATGATCATTCGATTCTGCCGGGAACTTCCGTACTTCTGGATACGTGACATATTTCGCAGATTTGTACGTATTAAGAAATTCAAAACTTGGTCGTGTTGGACCCGGCTCAAGTGGGGCGCGCAACGCAGGTGGTTCTGGATCATGACGGAAGTCGTATGGCTGAAGGGCTGTTGGAATTTCTCGCCACGTGTTATCGACAAAATACTGTATTGGCTCACCCGGGAAACCTGTGATATTCCGGAGTGACGAAAAGGTTCCACCCTCCTCAGCAACAGAATGACACCGCACGCAGGCGAGAACGAACCCTGCCTGCGGATAATCAAAAGAGTCTGAACTATCATATTCCTGACCCTCAAAGACACTTGCCCAGAACCAACCATCTGGTGATCCCGAACTATCTTTAATCATCACATCACAGCCGGCTGAAGATGGAAGCCGCAATACGGCAAGAATCTCTTCTTCGGTCATATCTGCATAACGAGCGGCTGGCGGCGGAAGCATTTCTTTGATGATCATCCCACCATCGGGAATTACCCCTTCACGAGGTGCTTTTTTTTCCGCCTGCCCCGAATCGCGACCCTCGGGCCAGAAATCTGGATTCCCGGTTAGCCAGTACATCACCTTTGGTGAATAAAAGCACCGGACTGCAGGATGCGTTCCATAGTATTTTCCTTTCACATACGCACCGGTGTCGCGCACGTACTTGTCGTGACTCCACCCCAACTGCGCCGCATAGGCTCGGCTCTTAATAAACGGGAAGAGTATCTTCTCATACTCGATATGGCTCATCGTCGTAGGCAACGGCAGCGGATGCTCTCCGGCATGGAGACCTGGCACCTTTTCTGAAACTGCCATGTGGTGGGTGTACTCTGCTACCTGCGGTGATTCAGCTGCTTGTGTTAAACCAGCCAGGGGGAATACACCACACACCAACGCCAACACCACATAAATTGATCTCATAGTCTCTCTTTCACAAATTCTCATCCGACATTTTCTCATATTCAATATCGTCATTTCTAGAAACACTTCTTGCAACTTGTCTGCAGCTGGATTGCCAAAATACTGATAATGCCCGGTTCCCTCGATAAGGTGCAACGACACCTGCGTACAAAAACGGTGAAGTTTACGGTGTACGAGGACAATACGGCTTCAAAACATGCACCTCGTGCCCGAGATGAGCATCGCTGACGGAAACCATTTGCTCTCTCCCAGAAGCGGCGAGAGACATGCATTTGTGAGATCATGGCCGTTCGCGTAGAGGTTTACCAGCCGCACGGACAGAGCAGAGTAGCTGACCACAATAGTATCAGTCAGCAATCAGCACGGTGAGTTCAAAAAACCAAAAACTCTTTTTTAATACCGCTGAGAAATCATCACTTTCGGCTGGGCTCAGAGTATTGTCGATGCCGCATACATCATTACGAATTAAACTTACATAACACTGTTTCTCGAGAATGAATCTCATTATCACTTTCTAAAGTAAAAAGATTTTTATGAAAGTTAAGAGATCCCTCTGCCCGAACTCTTATTACATTGCTAGAATCTAGAAGCAGACTATCAACGAATCTTTCACTTACCTGTTTTGAATGCTGGAGAATTTGATGAGTTTTCGACTATCACTGAATGAAGAAGTTGCCGCCGCCCTAAACGAACAAATATGCATCGAGTCTTCCGCAGCATTCCTTTATTTTTCAATGGCTTCATGGGCCAGCGTTCGTGGACTGACGGGAATGGCAAAATGGTTTCGTACTGAAGCAGCGGGGGAATTGACACACATGGGTCTCTTCGTTGACTACCTGAACGACCGAGACTGTCAGGCAAAATTTGCAACTATCGAAGCCCCTTCCTGTGAATGGGACAATCCTGTTGAAGCTTTTGATCAAGTTCGAAGCCAGGAGCATAAATTGATGCAGCGGATGAATGACTTGATCGACCTGGCAGACAAACATAACGACCATCTCACGCACAGTTTCATAACACAGTTTGTTCCACAACAAATTGCTGATACTGCTGAAGCTGATGATGTTCACGATCGACTCTCCTTGGTTGGCGGAGACGGCCACGGGCTTATTCTGATCGATCAAGAACTTGGTAAAGAAGCTG